>DASSYU010000274.1:0-2118 GCA_035703125.1 Pseudolabrys sp.
GCGCACGCTGCCGAGCTTGACCGGCAGCTTTCTCATGAAACCACGCAGCGGCGCGCGCTGGGTGAAGCGCGGCGCACTTTGCAGGACCAGTTCGATGCCGCCGAAAAGCGCATCATGCAGCTGAAAGGTGAGCTGGCCGCCGCGCGCGAGAAGCTGACCCTGCTGGACGACGATAAGCGTTCGCTGCAAATCGCGATCGATCAGGCTCTCAACGAAACTGCACGGCTGACGCGGCGGTTGACGGAAAGCGAGAACACGCTGACCGCGACGCGCGCCCAGCTCGGCAAGGTCGAGTCTAGCTTTGCAGAAGCCTATGCAGAACGTGGCCGCCTCGGTGCGGCGCTCGACGAAGCAAAAGAGCAGCATCTGGCCGAGCGCAACAGTCTGAACATGCGCCTTGACGCCCTGCAATCGCGCGCCGCGACCGCGGAGCGGCTTCTATCCGAAGCGCGGCAAAATCTCATCGTCCGCACCGAGGAAGTGCGCGCCTTCGACCGAAAATCAGTCGAAGCGACGATCGCCCGCAACAACGCTGAAAAGCGTCTTGCGCAGATCGAAGCACAGCACGAGACCCGCGAGCGCCAGATCAGGGACCATGAGCAGGCACGCACGGCCTTGGTCGAGCGCAACAACGCGCTGACCAAGACCCTGAAGGTGCGCGAGATCGGTTTGGCGCGCGCCGAAGAAAAGATCGCCGCGCTCACAGAGCGCAACGGCCATCTGGAGGCGGACATCCAGATTAGCCGCACCAACATCGAGAAGCGCGTCGAGGATCTCAATTCGGCGCTGCAGCGGGAGCGCATGGAGCGGGCCGTCGTCGAGGGCGCACTGGAAGCTGCCCGCAAGGACAATTCCCGCTTGCAGAGCGAGGTCGCCGCGCTGCGGTCGACCTTGCGCCATGGTGCGCCGCTGGACAATGCGCCGGTGCCGCCCGCCGAGGCCGCAAACGATGAAGTACCGTCCAAAGGCAAGCGCGTGAAAGAAGGCCCGTAGGCCGAGGCCAACGGAAAGGGCTGAAGCACGTCGACAGCGGGATTTGAAGTGCGGGCAGGTCCCGCGCTTTTTGTTCTTGGGCCCACGCCGACTGACAAATGCGGAAGCCGCTCCTATATGACGTCTATGCGTATCCTGTACGTTGCAGTGCCTTTGTTCGCGCTACTGGCATTTTCGGTCTGGTTCGCCACCGTCGCTTGGGACCGCCTCGGCGGCGAGGCAATCCCCGCATATGGATACGTGGCCATTGCCGGAGGCGTACTGTTTTCGCTCCTGGTCGGAGGGGGCCTGATGGCGCTGGTCTTTTACAGCAATCGCCACGGCTATGACGACCTGAGCGGTGGCGACAACCATCGGCGCTGAGCCATCATTCTGAATTTTCAGACGTATCGGCGTATCGCACGCGCGCGAGACAGGCTATGTATGCCGCGCGCAGGGAGCGATCGGGGAAGTCATGAACAAGAGCCTCGTCCAGGAAGAATTCGGCAAGACCGCCGCAAGCTATCTGACCAGCAAGCCGCATGCGCTCGGCAAAAGTCTCGAGCGGCTGGTCGCCCTCACCTCCCCGCAAAAGGGCTGGCATGTTCTCGACGTCGCGACCGGTGGTGGTCATGTCGCCTACGCTTTCGCGCCGCATGTCGCGCGTGTATGGGCCACCGACATCACCCAGGAAATGCTCGATATGGTGAAGGCCGAGGCGCAGAAGCGCGGCCTGTCGAACGTGCGAATCGCCTACGCCAAAGCCGAGGCGATGCCTTTCGAAGATGCGCGTTTCGATCTGGTGACCTGCCGCATCGCGCCGCACCATTTCGAGTCCATTCCGGACTTCCTCGGCGAAGTCCATCGCGCGCTCAAGCCGAATGGCTTGTTCGCACTGGTTGACAATGTGGTGCCGGACGGCAGCGTCGGCGGCTACATCAATGCCTTCGAGCGCTTCCGCGACCCGAGCCATCTGCGCGCCTGGACCATGCCGGAGTGGCGTGACGCCTTGAAGAAGGCCCACCTGGCGATCGGGCACGAAGAGCAGATCTACAAGAAAATGGAATTCAAGAGCTGGGCCAGCCGTCACGATGCAACGATGCAGGCGCTGCTGCGCTCTATGCTCGCCGAGGTCACCCCGGCAGT
>DASSYU010000362.1:0-2912 GCA_035703125.1 Pseudolabrys sp.
AGTCAGGCACGTCGGTTGTCATCGCGACGCACGACATCGGACTGATGGACCAGTACGATGCCCGGCGCCTCGTGCTGCATGACGGCCGGTTGCATATTTACGACTGAGACTCGCGATGAGTGACGCACGCATCGATTTGACAATGCAGCTACGCGAGCTGAACGAGCCCCTGCCGCGGTTTGGCACCCCGCTGGTGCCGCGCAACTCGATTTCCGGCCGGGCCCTCGTAGCTGTCGTTGCGATCATGACGTTTCTTGTGTCGTTGACGACGGGGGCGGCGATTCTGGTGACGAAAGCCGCCGGCGAGTGGCAATCCGACATTTCGCACGAGATGACGATCCAGATCATGCCGGCGCCGGGACGGGATCTCGATACCAGCGTGAACCGGGCAGTCGCGATCACGCGCGCGATTCCCGGCGTAACCGAGGTACGACCGTACTCAAAAGAAGAATCGATGAAATTGCTGGAGCCCTGGCTTGGCAGCGGAATTTCGCTCACCGAGCTGCCCATTCCGCGCCTGGTTGTCATCAAGATTGCGGCAGAGGCGACGCCTGATCTTGGACAACTTCGGCGCGTTCTTGCGGATCAGGTTCCGGGCGCAGTCGTCGATGACCACCGGGGCTGGATCGACCGCATGCGGGCGATGGCAGGAACCGCGATCGCTGTAGGTGTCTGCATCCTGATCCTGATGTTCGCCGCGACGGTCTTGTCGGTGGCTTTTGCCACGCGCGGCGCGATGGCGACCAACAAGGCGGTCATTGAAGTTCTGCATTTTGTCGGTGCGAAAAACGGCTTCATCGCACGGCATTTTCAGCATCATTTCCTGGCGCTCGGGCTGCAGGGCGGCGCCATTGGCGGCGGCGCGGCTATCGTTGTGTTCCTGGCGGCGACCATGATCAGCCATTGGCTCGTTGGCGGCGACCAGGGGTCGGTGCTCTTCGGGTCGTTCTCGATCGGACTCGCAGGCTATGCGGCCGTTATCGGACAGGTGGTGTTGATTGCGGTCGTGACCGCCTGGACCTCGCGGCATACGGTCAACAGCACACTGGAGACCATCGACTGACATGCTTGCCGGTTTCGCCCGCTGGATCGGATTCCTGACGATGGCTGCCGGCACTACCGGTGCTCTGCTGCTGGCGGGCGGTTTCGGCTGGTTCGTCGCCCAGATCGCCGGCGATGAGATAAGGCTCGAACAGAAGGCTGACGGAATCGTAGCACTTACCGGCTCTGCTGCGCGCATTCCTGACGCAATCGAATTGCTGGCCACCGAACACGGCAAACGGCTGCTGATAACCGGGGTGTACCGGGCCACAAGTGCACGCGAAATCGCGCGTCTCACCCCGCTTTATTCGAAGTATTTTACCTGCTGCATCGACCTGGACCGTTCTGCGCTCAACACTTTCGGCAACGCGCTCGAAACAAAACGTTGGGCGCGCCAGCACAATTTCAATTCGCTGATCGTCGTGACGTCGAACTGGCACATGCCGCGCGCTATGGCGGAGCTCGATCACCAATTGCCGGACGTCACGCTCATTGCATTTCCTGTCATCTCGGAAAAAGTGAAAGCCGCGCCCTGGTGGTCGAACCTCGACACGGCCCGCCTGCTGTTCGGTGAATATTTGAAGTATGTTTTCGCTCAGGCTCGCATGCGTCTCGATGTGGACGGCGCAATATAGAGGGGCTGACCGTGATCATTCTGCTCCGCTCGCTTGCGTTCAATGCGCTGTTCTATCTGAACACGCTTCTGTTTTTGATCGCCGCGCTGCCGACCTTTTTCATGCCGTACCGCGCGATTGTCGAGGTCGCGAAAGCGTGGGGCCGCATCAATCTCGTGTTGCTGCGCGTGGTCGCGGGGATCAAATGCGAGGTTCGCGGTCTCGAAAAATTGCCCGCGGGCCCGCTTATCGTCGCTTCAAAGCATCAATCCGCATGGGAGACCTTTGCGCTGCTGCCGCTGCTCGACAATCCCGTCTTTATTCTCAAGCGCGAGCTGCAATGGATTCCCGTTTTCGGCTGGCTCACGATCAAAGGGCGGATGGTGCCTGTCGATCGCGGCGGTGGTTCGCAGGCTCTTGCCGCAATGGTCGAAAGGGCGCGCGCCGAGCTCGCCGACAATCGCCAGCTCATCATTTTTCCCGAAGGCACGCGGCGCCCTGCGGGCGCCGAGCCGCGCTACAAGATCGGCGTCGCGCTACTCTATATGGCGGGAGGAGTGCCCTGCGTTCCGATCGCGCTCAATTCCGGCCTGTTCTGGCCGCGTCGCTCGCTTCGCCGCTTCCCGGGGACGGTCGTCGCCGAAATTCTCGACCCCATTGCACCGGGTCTCGACAAGGATACGTTCTTCGCTCGTCTGCAGAATGACCTTGAAACCGCGACCGCGCGGCTGATTGCAGAGGGACGGGCAAAAATGGGCAGCGGCGGTTAGCGAGCCGCCGATTCATGAATACCCCTGAGCTGTGCGGCCAGGACCTGAAGATCATGATCACGAATACCCAAGGCCTGCAGCTCCTTCGTCGCCGCGAGCACATAGTCGCGGCACGCGCCGGATCGGCCGTGCCCCTGGCGCGCAAAATGAAGTTGTTCCTGCAGGCTCAGCCGTCCCGCGTATTGACGATGTCCGCGGTCGACGACGTAACATAGGGCATGCACGCTCTGTTGCGGATCATCATCGAGCCAGACCCTGCGCCACGCCTCACGATAGACGAGCGTCACCTGTTCGCGGCCGCGCAGATACTCGAGGGTCTTCGTCCGCCGGCGCGCCGCCACCCGATAGGCAATGCCGCGGCAGTTTCCTCCGCGGTCAAGACCAAACACCAGTCCAGGCTTTGCCGGCGTTCCGCGATGCACAAACGAATAGACGCAAAGGGCACGATGCGCCCCGACCAGGCGCGCATTTCGCCGTTCGAGAAAAT
>DASSYU010000091.1:0-7593 GCA_035703125.1 Pseudolabrys sp.
GGAATGCCTCCCCGTCCTTGAAGAGAAGTCGAGCCTTGCGGGCGGACGCGATTTCGCTGTCGGCTATTCGCCCGAGCGGATTAATCCGGGCGACAAGGAGCACCGTTTTGAGTCTATTATTAAAGTTGTATCCGCGCAGGATGTGGGCACACTCGACATTATCGCCGATGTCTATGGCTCGGTCGTGAAAGCAGGAATCCATCGCGCGCCCTCGATAAAAGTTGCGGAGGCTGCCAAGGTTATCGAAAATACGCAGCGCGATCTCAATATCGCTTTCATGAATGAACTATCCGCCATTTTTCATCAGCTCGGCATCGATACCGGCGACGTGCTCGCCGCTGCGTCGACCAAATGGAATTTCCTGAATTTCCAGCCGGGGCTTGTCGGGGGGCACTGCATCGGTATTGATCCATACTATTTGACATATCGCGCCGAAAAGGCGGGCTACCATCCGGAAATCATCCTCGCCGGACGCCGCATCAATGACAGCATGGGCGAGCGGGTCGCGCGCGAATGCATGCGTGCGCTGTTGCAGCGCGGCCGCGCCAATCCTACGGTGACTATTCTCGGCATGACCTTCAAAGAAAATGTTCCAGACGTCCGCAATTCGAAGGTGATCGATATTGCGCGCGAACTTCAGCGTGTGGGCGTCGGCGTGCAAGTTGCTGATCCGCTCGCGTCAGCCGAGGAGACGGCTCACGAATACGGAATTGAGCTGACGCCGTTCGAGTCGTTACGGCCCGCCGATGCGCTTATCCTCGCTGTTGCTCACAAGGACTATGTGGCCGGCAGTTGGCCCTTGGTCGCCAAATTGCTTAAGGACGGCGAGGGCATTGTGCTAGACGTGAAAGCGAAGCTCGATCGTGCGAAAAAGCCGGAAGGCATTGATTTGTGGCGGCTCTAAGCATCAATCAACAGAAGCGGAATGAGCCCGATGACTGACGGCACCATTCTCGTCACGGGCGCCGCCGGTTTCATCGGCTTTCATGTCGCATGGCGTCTCCTGCGAGACGGCCGCGACGTTGTCGGGCTCGACAATATGAATGCTTACTACGACCCGGCGCTGAAGGAGGCTCGACGCGCGGAACTCGCCAAATCTAATCGCATGCGCTTCGTCAAACTCGACGTTGCCGACCGAGAAGGGATAGCCGCGCTGTTCAAGGAGCACCGTTTTCCCTACGTGGTTCATCTCGCCGCGCAAGCCGGGGTTCGGTATTCGCTGATCGATCCCTTCGCCTATGTCGACGCCAATCTCACCGGCTTTGCTACTATCCTCGAAGGATGCCGCCACAACGAGTGCCGGCACCTGCTGTACGCATCGTCGTCGTCGGTCTACGGCTCAAATACGAAAATGCCATTCTCTGTGCACGAGAATGTCGACCATCCCTTGAGCCTCTATGGGGCATCGAAGAAAGCCAACGAGCTGATGTCGCATGCTTACGCGAATTTGTTCGGTATTCCGATGACAGGCTTGCGGTTCTTCACGGTTTATGGGCCTTGGGGCCGCCCCGACATGGCGATGTGGATTTTTGCGAAGGCAATTATCGCCGGCGAACCCATCAAACTGTTCAACAACGGCAACATGCGGCGCGACTTTACCTATATTGACGATGTCGTGGAATCGGTCGTGCGTCTGGTGGGTCGGCCGCCGGCAACGGATCCAAAGTTTTCGGGGGCATCACCAGATCCCGCCTCGAGCAGTGCGCCGTGGCGCGTCTATAACATTGGCAACAACAAGCCGGTTGAAGTGCTTGAGGTTGTGCGTCTGCTCGAAGAAGCGATTGGCAAAAAAACAAAACGTGAGTTGTTCCCGATGCAGCCGGGAGACGTGCCGACGACTTACGCCGATATCGATGATTTGGTGCGCGAAGTTGATTTCCGGCCGGCCACACCAATAGCCGATGGAATTTCGCGATTCGTCGAGTGGTATCGCTCTTATCATCGCATGTGATGCAACGCAGGCAACACACGAGGCGTTTATCGATGGGGGACAAGGTCGCACTAGTCACCGGCACCACGGGACAGGACGGTGCCTATTTGGCTGAATTATTGCTAGCAAAGGGCTACGTTGTCCACGGCGTAAAACGGCGCTCGTCCTCACTTAACACCCAGCGCGTCGATCACCTGTACGTCGACCCCCATGTCGAGAATGCAAGGTTTTTTCTGCATTACGGTGACATGACCGACGCTACCAATCTGATCCGTCTCATCCAGGAATCACAGCCGACGGAAATCTACAATCTTGCCGCGCAAAGCCACGTTCAGGTTAGCTTTGAAACGCCGGAATATACCGCTAATGCGGACGCGCTGGGAACACTGCGTCTGCTGGAGGCGATCAGAATACTCAAGCTTGAAAAGCGCGTTCGTTTTTACCAGGCTTCGACTTCAGAGCTCTACGGCAACACGTCGCACACCCCGCAAAACGAAGAGACGCCATTTGCCCCGCGCAGCCCGTATGGGGCCGCTAAGCTATATGCCTATTGGATCACCGTGAACTATCGCGAGGCCTATGGCATTCACGCCTCCAACGGAATCTTGTTCAACCACGAAAGCCCGATCCGTGGTGAAACCTTCGTGACGCGAAAGATTACCCGGGCGGTTGCAGCGATCGAGGCGGGGCTGCAAGATCAACTCTTTATCGGCAATCTCAACGCCCGTCGTGACTGGGGCCATGCTCGCGATTACGTTGAAGGCATGTGGATGATGTTGCAACAGCCGCAGCCAGACGACTACGTGCTGGCGACCGGCCAGAGTCATACTGTGCGCGAGTTTGTCGAACAGGCCTTTGCTCTGACCGACCGCCGGCTCAAGTGGCGCGGTGAGGGAACGAATGAGACCGGCGTCGATGAGGCAAGCGGGAAGGAACTGGTCAAAGTCGATCAGCGCTATTTTCGACCGACGGAAGTGGACGTTCTAATAGGCGATGCATCGAAGGCACGTGCCAAGCTCGGCTGGAAACATCGAATAACTTTCGATGTACTTGTGAGCGAAATGGTCGAAGAAGACCGCAAGGCGCTGCGCGGCGGGCCCAAGAACAGAAACGGCATGAGTGACTAAGTCGATGGCGCCGCCTTTGCTGTTTGATTTGCGTGGCAAACGCGTGTACGTCGCCGGTCATGCCGGTCTCGCAGGTTCTGCCATAGTGCGGCGTCTTGCATCGGAAGACTGCGAGATTCTAACTGCGGATCACCGGGAACTTGATCTGGCGGAGCAGGACGCGACCGAAAATTGGATCAATCGCGCCAAGCCGGATGCAATTTTTCTTGCTGCTGCGCGTGTCGGCGGTATTTACGCCAACGACAAATTTCCCGCGGATTTTCTTGCCGACAACCTTGCCATCGGTCTCAACGTCTTGCGTGCTGCCGTTTCGGCCAAGGTGAGAAAGGTGATGTTCCTTGGCTCATCCTGCGTCTTTCCGCGCAATGCGCCGCAGCCAATGACCGAGGACCTTCTATTAACGGGTTCGCTAGAGCCGACCAACGAGTGGTATGCGGTAGCCAAGATTGCAGGCCTCAAGCTCGCGCAAGCCTACCGCCGACAATTCGGCGTCGATTTCATTTCGGTTATGCCGACCAATCTTTATGGGCCTGGCGACAACTATCATCCTGAGAACAGCCATGTTCCGGCGGCCCTTATCCGGCGCTTTCACGAGGCCAAATTAAAAGGTGCGGATCAAATTGTTGTTTGGGGTACCGGCAAGCCGAAGCGCGAATTTCTGGCGGCCGACGATCTCGGCGATGCCTGCATTTTTATAATGAAACATTACTCGGACGAAGGCTTCCTCAATATAGGAACCGGCAAAGAAGTGAGCATCGGAGAGTTTGCCCGGCTGGTAGCAGAAATCGTTGGCTATCGTGGGGAACTCGTATTTGACACGAGCCGTCCCGACGGCCCGCCACGCAAGCTGCTCGACATTTCGAAAGTCACGGCCTTGGGCTGGACCGCAAAGACGCCGCTACGCGAAGGCTTGCAAGCGGCCTATAAAGATTTTCTCGCCCGGGGCATCGAGGTGCGTGAACGGTAATGTGCGCCGCTGTGCCCGCAGAGATTGGATCGCGGCGGTCAATCGTTTTATAGTGACTGGCCCGCGACTGCACAGGATTGCAAAAAGATGACGGCTCCAAAACTGGCTCAACTGAAGGTCAAGCTGTTCACCGACGGCGCCGACAAGGCGCAGATCGTCGAAATGGCCAAGCAGCCGTGGATCGCGGGCTTCACCACCAATCCATCACTGCTCAAGAAGGCGGGCGTGAGCGACTACGCTGCCTATGCGCGCGAACTGGTCGCTGCCGTGCCCGACCGGCACATTTCTTTCGAAGTGTTTTCCGACGATGTCGCGGAAATGGTCGCGCAGGCGCGCGTCATCACGTCCTGGGGCAAGAACGTCTACGTGAAACTGCCGGTGACGAACACCCGCGACGAGCCCTTGTTCGACGCTGTGCGCACGCTTTCGCGCGAAGGCGTCAACATCAACATGACGGCGATTTTCACGGGCGAGCAGGTCGCTCGCGCCGTCGAGGCCCTGGATGGCGGGGCACCCGCCTGCGTCTCCGTTTTCGCCGGCCGACTGGCCGACTTTGGCATCGACTATCGGCCGATCATGCAGGATGCCATCGCGCGGGCGCGCAAGACACGCAACATCGAAATCATCTGGGCGTCGACGCGCGAGGTCTTCAACGTCGTGGAAGCGGACGCGATGGGTTGCCACATCATTACGGCACCGGCCGACGTGCTCAAAAAGCTTCCCGTGCTGGGTACCAAGACTGCCGCCGAACTTTCGCTCGCGGCGGTGAAATCATTCCGCGATGACGCCGTGGCCGCGGGCTTGCGGCTTACGGTCCCTGCCTCTCGCGCTGCCGAATGAGCATTCATTTGCCGCGGCAATGGTGCAAATTTATCCACTTGTAACGCTTTGAATCAAAACGTGTTCGCCCTGGCTCCCGTGGGGTAGTCGCCAGCTATGCGATTGCCGTGCTAGGTGAATGAGCAGCGGCGGACATAATGGGGCGTGGGGATACCATCAAGATATGATGCAGGCTGTAGTCGCAAGCGCGGAGCGTCCGTTGCGTGTTGGTGTCGTCGGCGTCGGCATCATGGGCAGCAATCATGCGCGTGTATTTGCCGGGTTGCCGGGAACCGAGCTGGTCGGTGTCGCGGATCCCGACCGTAAGCAGGCGGACTTTGTCGCACGGACATTGGGCTGCGTTGCGGTTTCAGACGTCAATGAACTGCTTGAGCGCGACGTCGACGCGATAACGATTGCTGCGCCAACCCACCTTCATCGGGATATTGCGCTGACCTGTATCGGGCGGGGCATTCACGTGATGGTGGAAAAGCCGATTGCCTCTTCCGTCGAAGAAGGGCGCGAGATCATCAATGTCGCTCGCCGGGCCGGCGTGATGCTTATGGTCGGACACGTGGAACGTTTCAACCCGGCGGTGGAAGCGATCAAGGAGGCGATCCGCGGTGAGGATATCCTCTCGATCGCCATTACCCGTGTCGGTCCGTTTCCGCCGCGCATGTCGAATGTCGGTGTGGTGATCGATCTGGCGGTTCACGATATCGACCTGATCCGCTGGTTCACCGATTCCGACATTGTTGAGGTGCAGCCGCAGCTCTCCAGCGCCGTCGCCGAACGCGAGGATATCGCGCTTCTGCAATTCCGTACCGCTTCCGGCGTGCTGGCGCACATCAACACGAATTGGCTGACGCCCTTCAAGGCGCGCAACGTCACTGTGGCGACGCGTGGAAAATACGTGATGGGCGATCTGCTGACGCGACAGGTGACGGAATGCTTCGGCTTCCAGCCTGATGGCAGCTATTCGATGCGCCATCTGTCGGTCGGCCATGCCGAGCCGCTGCGTTCGGAGTTGCTCGCCTTCCTTCGGGCCGTGCGCTCGGGAGCCACTCCCGCGGTAACGGGCGAGGAGGCCGTGGCCAGCCTGGAAATCGCGACGCGCTGCCTTGCCACGCGTCCGACCGTCGTGGCGCCCGCCGTGCAACGAAAAGGTCCACGCGCCGTCGTTGGCTGACGGAGCGGGTCATCCACGGGCGCTCGATGAATTTGCGAACCAATCCGCCGCCAATCCCGTTCATTGACGTCGCTGCGCAGCGCCGCCGGCTCGGGTCCGCCATCGATGCGGCGGTCGCCCGGGTGTTGAACCACTGCCAGTTCATCCTCGGGCCGGAGGTGCGCGCCTTCGAGGCGGAGCTCGCGGAGTTCTGCGGCGCCCGGCACGTCGTGACCTGCGCGAGCGGGACCGATGCGCTCGTACTTGCATTGCGGGCGATGGGTGTCGGACCCGGCGACGGGGTGCTGTGTCCGTCATTCACGTTTTGCGCGACGGCGGAAGTGGCGGCCTTGGTCGGCGCCACGCCGGTATTCGTGGATGTCGACGCTGAGACATTCAACATCGATGTAAAAGGTCTCGCGGGCGCTGCTACCGCGGCACGAGAAGCCGGGCTAAAGCCAAAAGCAATCATCCCGGTGGATCTGTTCGGCTTGGCGGCCGACCACGGCGCGATCGAAGTTGCAGCGAAAGCCGAGAACCTGCTGGTTCTGGACGACGCTGCCCAGGGCTTCGGAGCGACCTACAATAACCGGCGCTTGGGCACCTTTGGTCAGGCGACCGCGACCAGTTTCTTCCCCGCAAAGCCGCTCGGTTGCTACGGCGACGGCGGTGCGGTGATGACCAACGACGACGGGCTCGCCGATGCCTTGCGAAGCCTGCGCGTGCACGGGCAGGGAAGCGACAAATACGACAACGTCCGTATCGGTCTCGTCTCACGGCTCGACACAATCCAGGCCGCGATCCTGAGCGAGAAACTGAAGATCTTCCCCGATGAAATCGACGCCCGTAACAAGGTCGCCCACCGCTACAACGACGCGCTCGGCGATGTTGCGACGGTGCCGCGTGTTCCGGCGAGCTCCACTTCGGTTTGGGCCCAATACACCATCCGCGTGTCCGGTGGCCGGCGTGATGCCCTTGCCGCCGTACTGAAAGCGGAAGGAATTCCGACGGCAATCTACTATCCGATCCCGCTGCATCGTCAGCAGGCCTACAAACACTATCCCATCGGAAACGGTGGGGTAGCTGTAAGCGACCGGCTGGCATCCGAAGTGATCAGCCTGCCGATGCACGCCTATCTCGACACGGCGACCCAGGATCGCATCGTCGATGCGACGCGCCGAGCGCTAAAGTCGTGAGCGAGCGAACGCTAAAACAAGCGACGGCCTAAGTACGTTTATAGATATCGTCAAGACGCTCGATGTCGTCTTCGCCGAAATAACTGCCGGTCTGTACTTCGATCAATTCGAGCGGGATTTTTCCCTTGTTAGCAAGCCGGTGAACACGGCCGAACGGGATATAGACCGACTCGTTTTCGTGTACGGCGCGGACTTGCATACCGATTGTCACTTCGGCAGTACCGCGCACGACAACCCAATGCTCGGCACGATGACGGTGCTTTTGCAGTGAGAGGACGCCGCCTGGGATGACGACAATGCGTTTGACCTGAAAGCGCTCTCCGATATCGACCGATTCATAATAACCCCAGGGCCGGTGGACCCGCTTGTGATCGGTCGCCTCCGGT
>DASSYU010000388.1:0-9204 GCA_035703125.1 Pseudolabrys sp.
AGTGATGCTGCCACTGTTCGTTCCCGAGCAGTATTCACCCGACAAGCTGGTGCGGGCGCTGGTCGGCATTGCGATCTTCGCCTCCGCCTATATGGCAGAGGTCGTTCGCGCCGGCCTGCAGGCCATTCCGAGAGGTCAGTATGAGGGCGCCATGGCGGTCGGTCTAAGCTACGTGCAGATGACGCGCCTCGTCGTCTTGCCGCAGGCGCTGACAGTAACGATCCCGAATATCGTCAACACCTATATAGGGCTGTTCAAGGACACGACGCTGGTCTTTATCGTGGGTATCTTCGATCTCCTGCGCGCGATCGAGGTGGCGCGTATTGATCCGAAATGGGCAACTCCCGTCACAAGCACCACGGGTTACGCTGTTGCTGCCATTTTCTACCTGGTCTTCTGCTACGGCATGTCGCGCTATGCTCGAGCGATGGAAGCGCGTCTTGCCAGGGGTGGGCGGCGGTGAGGGGCAGCACATGACCGCGGAAGAAAATTCCGGATCACTCCTCAGGCCTGGCCGGCTTCGGACGGAAACGGCCGTTGAACTCATTCAGCTCAACAAGTGGTATGGCGATTTCCACGTGCTCCGCGACATCAATCTGAAGGTCCGTGGCGGCGAGCGCATTGTGATCTGCGGACCATCGGGATCCGGAAAGTCGACAGTGATCCGCTGCATCAATCGCCTGGAAGAGCATCAGGGCGGGCAAATTCTTGTCGACGGCGTCGAGGTGACCGCAGACCTGAAAAAGATTGATGAGGTTCGGCGCGAAGTCGGCATGGTGTTTCAACATTTTAATCTGTTTCCGCACCTGACGGTGCTGGAGAACTGCACGCTGGCGCCGATCTGGGTGCGCAAGATGCCGAAGAAGGAGGCGGAGGAGGTGGCGCTGCACTACCTCAAGCGCGTCAAGATTCCCGAGCAGGCCAACAAGTATCCGGGCCAATTGTCCGGCGGCCAGCAGCAGCGCGTCGCCATTGCGCGGGCGCTGTGCATGAACCCGAAGATCATGCTGTTCGATGAGCCGACATCCGCGCTCGATCCGGAAATGGTCAAGGAGGTGCTCGACACGATGGTTACACTGGCGCACGATGGCATGACCATGCTGGTCGTCACGCATGAAATGGGCTTTGCGCGCCAGGTCGCGAACCGCATCGTGTTCATGGATGAGGGGCAGATCGTCGAGGCGAACGTGCCCGACGAGTTTTTCGCGCACCCGCAGCACGAGCGCACCAAGCTATTTCTGAGTCAGATCTTGCGCTGAAGGACGGCTACTCCTTGGCGACCGGAAGGTCGGGGCGCGCGCCCCATTCCGACCAGGAACCGTCGTAGATACGTCCCGGCTTTTTGCCGAGCGTTTCGAGGCCGAGGGTGAGGATCGCGGCGGTGACGCCGGAGCCGCAACTTGTGATCACGGGCTTGTCGGGGTCGACGCCAGCTTTCTTGAAAGCCTGCGCAATGCGCTCGGGTGAGGCGAGACGGCCGTTTTCAACGATCTCGGCAAAGGGCACGTTGAGCGCCCCCGGCATATGTCCGGAACGAAGACCGGCGCGCGGCTCGGGCTCGCGGCCGGCAAAGCGGCCGGCGGAGCGCGCGTCGATCACCTGGGCGCTCTGATCGCTGAGCGCCATCTGCACGTCGCTGAGCATGGCCACGGCGCCGGTATCCATTTCGGCGTTGAACGTTTTTTTTGGGCGCTTGACGGTGCCTGCTTCGGTCGGGCGGCCCTCGGCCTTCCAGGCGGGCAGGCCGCCATCGAGAATATAGACATTGCGCGCGCTGAAGATACGGAACGTCCACCAGACGCGCGGCGCCGAATACAGCCCGCTGCCGTCATAGACGACGATGGTGTCTCTCTCCGAAATACCGAGATCGCCGGCAGCTGCGCCGAACTGGTCCGGCCCCGGCAACATGTGGGGCAGCTCGGTCGAATGATCGGCGACCGCATTGATGTCGAAGAACACCGCGCCGGGAATATGAGCGGCAACGTACTCCGCCCTGGCGTCGCGGTTCTGCGTCGGCAGGTAGTAGGACCCGTCGATGATGGCGACGTCCGGCTTGCCGATTTCGCCGGCAAGCCATTCGGTGGACTTTAGCCAGCGGCCTGACGTTGGTGCAGCCATTGCAAACTCCGTATGTGCGAGCCTGCGCGATCCTGCGCCGATGTGCAACGGCTGAGACTGCGACTGGGTTTCATGCCTTTACGATGAAAGCGGCACTATCAGGTGCGCGAGCAGAGCGAGCGCTAGGCAAGTGCAAGCCGCACGCGTCGGTTCTGCTTGCCTTTTTTCTCGATCTGGGTGATGCGCACCGCGCCGATTTCACCGGTCGCGCGCACATGCGTGCCGCCGCAGGGCTGCAGGTCGAGCCCGGCAATTTCGATGAGGCGTACGCGCCCTGTGCCCATCGGCGGCTTCACCGACATTGTCTTGACGAGGCCCGGATTGGCCTCGAGCTCGGCGTCGGTGATCCAGCGGCTGGTCACCGCCGCATTACTGGCGATCATTTGAGCGACCTTTGCCGTGATCGCGTCCTTGTCGAGACCGGCCTCCGGAATGTCGAAGTCGAGCCGGCTTTCGCTGTCGCCGACCGAGCCGCCGGTCACCGCATAAGGCAGCACGGCCGACAGCAGATGCAGCGCGGTATGCATGCGCATGCGCGCGTAGCGCTTCTCCCAATCGATGTTCGCGGTGACCTTGTCGCCTATGTTCAGCGCGGGCGAGCCGGCGGCAGGCGCGTGAGCAATCTCGGTCTTCGCCGCGTCGGTGTAGACCGCCGTCTCGATTGGAATGCGCACGCTGCCTGCGTTCAACACCCCTGTATCGCCAGGCTGACCGCCCGACGTCGCGTAGAAAACTGTGCGGTCAAGAACAATGCCGCCCTGGTCGGTCAGCGCGACAACGCGCGCATCACACGATTGCAGATACGAGTCTTCCCGAAACAAGCACTCCGTCGGCATCACCAACTCCGCTCATTCCCGCGCATAGCCGTTCGAAGGACGGCGTGCTTTCGCACGCCTATGCGGGAATCCAGCGCCAGAAATGAAAGCTGTCGATTGCTGCCCTGGGTCCCTGCTTTCGCGGGGGCGAACGGAAAGAGGATTTCCATGTTAGACCTTCTCGAACGGCGGCTTGATACTTGACTTGCGTTCCAGCCAATCGGGTACCGGCAATTTCTTGGAGCGCAGGAAGTCCGGGTTGAACAGCTTCGACTGATAGCGCGTGCCGAAATCGGCAAGGATCGTAACGATGGTTTTTCCCGGGCCAAGATCTTTCGCAAGGCGGATGGCGCCGGCGATGTTGATGCCGGACGAGCCGCCGAGGCAGAGGCCCTCATGCTCGAGCAAGTCGAAGATGAGCGGAAGCGCCTCTTCGTCGGGAATGAGATAGGACTTGTCGACTTTCAGTCCGTCGATGATCGGAGTGACGCGTCCGAGACCAATGCCTTCGGTGATCGAGCCGCCTTCAGTCGCCTTTGCCTTACCGTCCTTGAACAAATGGTACATCGCCGCGCCGCGCGGGTCCGCGATACCAATGACGATGTCTTTTTTTTTCTCGCGCAGGAATGTCGACGCGCCCGCGATCGTGCCGCCGGTGCCGATTGCGCAAATGAAGCCGTCAACCTTGCCGCCGCATTCTTCCCAGATTTCCGGCCCGGTCGAGACGTAGTGGGCCTTGCGGTTGTCGAGATTGTTCCACTGGTCCGCGAAGATGACGCCGTTCTTTTCTGTTTTTTTGAGCTGCTCGGCCAGCCGCCGCCCGACATGCTGATAATTGTTCGGGTTGGAGTAGGGCGCCGCCGGCACCTCGACAAGCTCGGCGCCGCACAGCCGAAGCATGTCCTTCTTTTCCTGGCTTTGCGTCTCGGGGATGACGATCAGCGCACGGTATCCCCGCGCATTGGCCACGAGCGCAAGGCCGATGCCGGTATTGCCGGCGGTTGCCTCGACGACCAGGCCGCCGGGGCGCAACTCACCGCGCTTTTCCGCTTCAAGGATCATCTGCCGGCCGGCACGGTCCTTCACGGAGCCGCCCGGGTTCATGAACTCGGCTTTGCCGAGGATCGTGGAGCCCGTCGCTTCCGATGCGCGCTTGAGCTTGATGAGCGGCGTATGTCCGATTGCTTCAATAATGCCGTCGCGCGTCTGCATGCCGGTCCCGTGGGACTAAAGGGAAGGAATTGACCCTAGTGGAGGCCCCAATACGCCACAAGGCCGGGGAAACCACTCCGAAGCCGCCAATCGAAGCGGAAATTTCCGCCGAATTGCGGCGATTGTAGCCACATTGGCAACAACTTCGAAACCATAGCGGCGTATTCGGCCATCCGGCGTATTCACATTCATTAGATTTTTTCCGCGGACGTCTATTCGTGGCGACAGGGACGGGTTCTGGAGCTCGGGGGGCCGGGCAGGTTCTGACGAATGACGCTCGACGTCCATACGCTTTTTCTGGTGACGATCTACGTTGAGGGCATCCTCGGTCTGCTGCTTCTGTTTGTCTGGGCGCAGAACATGGCGCTGCGCGCCGTCTGCTGGTGGGGCTTTGCCCATGTGACCCGGCTCGCTTCGATCGCGCTGTTCGGGCTCTACGGGTTGACGCCAAACCTTCTCACTATCGATCTTGCCAATGCCCTGCTCTTTACCGCCTTTGCCATGACCTGGACCGGTGCGCGCGTATTCGATGGCCGTCCAGTCGAGCCGGTTTATCTGGTCACTGGCGCCGTTCTCTGGTTGCTGGTGTGCCGCTTGCCGTTGGTGACGGAAAGCAACGAGGTCCGGTCACTGATCGTGTCCGGCATCATCACGGCCTACGTCTGGCTTACCGCTTACGAATTCTGGCGCGGGCGCGGCGAGGCGCTGGTCTCCCGCTGGCCGGCGATCGTCATGTTCTTTGCGCACGGCGCGCTGTTCATGTTGCGCACGCCGATGATCGCGCTGCTGCCGTCGGCCACGAGCAGCAGCGACGGCATTTACGGCAGCGTCTGGATGACAGTGCTAAGCTTCGAGGCCCTGCTGCTCACCATCTCCAGCGCGTTCCTCCTGCTTGCGATGGCGAAGGAGCGAACGGAGTTGCGTCATCGCAAGGCCGCGATGGTCGACCCGCTTACCGGCATCGCCAACCGCCGCTCGTTTCTGCAGGACGCGTCCATGCTCGCGAAACTGCACCTCGCCAATCCGCGTCCGACGGCATTTCTGGTCATCGATCTCGACCGCTTCAAGTCGATCAACGACCGCTTCGGCCACGCGGTTGGGGACCGCGTGCTGGAGGTCTCACCGAGGCGGCGCGCAAGTCGATGCGCGGATCCGATCTCGTCGGCCGGCTTGGCGGAGAGGAGTTCGCCGCGGTGCTCGCCGACACCAGCCGCGAGAAGGCCCTGGCCGTTGCCGAGCGCATTCGTGAGACTTTTGCCCAGATGGCCGAGGAGGTCGACGGGCACCCGGTATGTGGGACAGTCAGCATCGGCCTGGTGCACTGCCTGGGGCCGACACTCGACGTGACCGAGCTGCTGGCGCAAGCCGACCATGCGCTTTATTACGCCAAGGAACGTGGACGAAACCGCGTGGAAGTCGCCTCGCTCGATATGACCGGCGACCGCAGGAAGTTCGAGGCGACGTCCACGAGCTCGGTCGCTGCGATCGGCACCAAGAGCGCCGCCTGATCAGGCGGCGGCTGCGACCCCGACAGTCTGGAATCGTGAAAGCTGCGTCACAACGTGACGCCCTTCCGGATTGACCAGAGCCTTCAAATTAGTCCAGTTTAGCTGTGAGTGGGCTGCCGGGGGGCGTGCCCATGGATTAGTGGGATTGCAAACTATTTCAAGTCTGTAGGAGGATGAGATGCGCAAGTTTGGCTGGCTCGGGATAGCCGCCTTGGCCTTTGCGATGGGCGGGGCTGCCCAGGCTGAGACCATCAAGATCGGCGTGGTGCTTCCATTCAGCGGAGCCAATGCCGATCTCGGTCATCAGATCGACAAGGCTTTTGATCTGTATATTAAGCTTCACGCCAAAGACATCGCGCCGCACAAAGTCGAGATCATCAAGCGTGACGAAGGCCCGCCGACCGGCGCTCAGGCGAAAACCGTCACCACCGAACTCATCACCAACGACAAGGTTCAGCTGGTGACAGGCTTCGTGTTCTCGCCCTCGGCGATTGCGCTCGCGCCGGTGATCACGCAGGCCAAGGTGCCGATGGTAATCGCAAATGCCGGCACGGCCTGGATAACCAATCTGTCACCTTATATTGCGCGGCTCTCGTTCAGCATGTGGCACCATGGCTATCCGATGGGTGCCTTTGCTCACGACAAGGTCGGCTGCAAGACCGCGGCGATGGCCTATACGGACTTCCCGCCGGGCAAGGACTCCACGGAAGCGTTCAAGACCGGTTTCGAAAAGGCCGGCGGCAAAGTCACCGAGGCAATCCCGATGGGCAGCCCGGTTCAGGTTCCGGACTTCACGCCTTTCTTCCAGCGCATCAAGGACGCCAAACCCGACTGCATGTATGTGTTCATTCCGTCCGGCGCGCACGCGACTGGCGTGGCGAAGGCCTATGGCGAACTCGGCATGCGTAGGGCCGGCGTCAAGCTGATCGGCCCGATGGACCTGATCCCCGACAACAAGCTGCAGGACATGGGCGATGCCGCCATCGGCACCGTCGTGATGGGGAACTATGCCGTCGACCTCGATAATGCCGAGAACAAAGCTTTCAACAAGGCGTGGCACGAAGCCTACGGCAAGGACTCCTATCCGGACTTCATGTCGGCGGCCGGATGGGACACCATGCACGCAATCTTCGATACGATCAAAAAGCTCAACGGGAAGGTCACTGACGGTCAACAGGTGATCGATGCGATGAAAGGCTGGACCGCCAAGGGTCCGCGCGGCCCGGTCGCTATCGACGCAGCCACTCGCGACATCGTTCAGAACGAGTACGCCATGGAAGTTATCCGCAAGTCGGACGGCAAGCTTGGCGTCAAGGTGCTGGGCACCACCACGGCGGTGAAAGACGAGTGCAAGGTGCTCAAGATCGGCCGCTGCGGCTCCTGATTGCCCGCTTTCGTTGACACATACCGGCGCCGCCGCGCATAAAAGGCGCGGCGGCGTTTTCTTCAACACGAGGTGGGGCTCGTGCCGCATTTCGCGATCATTGCCGTCAGCATCCTGTTCGACGGGCTGGCTTACGCCATGTTCCTGTTCATTACGTCCGTCGGCCTTTCGGTCACGATGGGGCTGATGGGCTTTGTGAACCTGGCGCACGGCGCCTTCGCGATGGCCGGCGGCTACGTCGTCGTCACGCTTACGCGCACGCTCGGCGTTGGCTTTGTTCCCTCGCTCGTCATTGCCGCGGTCGTCGTCGGCGCAGTGAGCGTCGTGTTCGAGCGCGGCCTCTATCGCCGGCTCTATAAATCCACTGATCTCGAGCAGGTTTTGCTCACCATCGGTCTTGCGTTCATGGCGATCGCGACCGCGACTTATCTCTACGGACCGATTCCGAAGTCGGTGCCGTTGCCGGATTGGCTGCAGGGGGACGTCAACCTTGGATTCCGCAATTTCCCTAGCTATAGGGCTTTTCTGATCGCGCTCGGCGTCGGGCTTATCGCCGTGCTCTGGTACGCATTCGAGCGCACCAATATCGGTGCCAAGATACGCGCCGCAGTCGATAACCGGCGCATGGCGGAGTCGGTCGGCATCAATGTCGATCGTCTTTTCACGCTGACCTTCGCGGTGGGGTCGGGCCTTGCCGCACTCGGCGGCGGACTTGCCATCCAGCTGCTCGGCCTCTCGCCGAGCTTTGCCGTTCTCTATCTTGTGCTGTTCCTGATCGTGGTCGCGGTCGGCGGGCTCGGCAGCCTGAAGGGTACGCTGGTGGCTGCGCTGGTGCTCGGTGTGTTCGACACGGGCGGGAAATATCTGTTCTCTGATGCCGGCGGATTTTTCGTCTATGCGGTGACGGTTGCCGTTCTTCTGGTCAAGCCTGCGGGGTTTTATGGCCGCGAGTGAGACCATCACCCCGGCGAGCCGTTCCGAGGCGCGTGAGCACGCCGCGGAGTACCTGCTCAAGCGTCATCGTTTCCGCCTCGCGGAAACCCTGCCGTGGCTTGCTGCCATCGCCGTCTATTTCATTTTTCCGGAGCGCATGACCTTCGGCAGCCAGGTGCTGGTGATGGTGATGTTCGCGCTCTCGCTCGATCTCATCCTCGGCTATGCCGGCATTGTGACGCTCGGCCATGCCGCCTTCTTCGGCGTCGGCGCATATACGGTTGGACTTGCCGCCGCGCGCCTGGGCTGGAGCGAGCCGATCAGCGGGCTGTTCGCGGCTGCGATAACGGCGGGTCTTACGGGCTTCATCACCGGCTGGTTCCTGCTGCGCTATCGTGGTCTCACGCTGCTGATGCTGACGCTCGCGACTGCGATCCTGCTGCAGGAAACCGGCAATCTGCGCTCGGACATTTCGGGCGGCTATGACGGCCTGCCGGGCCTGATGTTCACCCCGCTGTTCGGCGTCTTCGAGTACGACCTCTACGGCCACACCTATTATTTGTATGTCCTCGCGGTCCTGGTGGTGGTGTTCTTCTTTGTCCGCAGGATCGTCTATTCGCCGTTCGGGCAGACGCTGACCGGCATTCGCGAGAACGTCCGGCGCATGCATGCGATCGGCTCGCCGGTGCACCGCCGCCTGGTGACGGTCTACACCATCGCAGCTGCGATCGCCGGTGTTGCCGGCGCGCTGTTCACCCAGACCAATGCCTACGTCACGCTCACCGTTTTCGACTTCGACAATTCCGCAAAGGTGATGGTGATGCTGATTCTCGGCGGCACCGGCCGGCTTTACGGCGCCTTCGTCGGGGCAGCGGTCTACATGGTACTCGAGGACTATTTCTCGAAATTGAGCCCGACCTTCTGGCAATTCGGCATCGGCCTGATGCTGGTGCTAGCAGTGCTGTTCACCCCGCGCGGCGTCCTGGGCGTCTTCGAGAGCATCGGCAAATACTTCTCCGAAAGGAAGAAGTCATGAGCGCCGCGCTGCAGGTGGAGGGACTGAACCGGGCATTCGGCGCGCTGCCGGTGACGCGTGACGTCAACCTGACGCTCGAACGCGGAGCGCGGCACGCGCTTATTGGCCCCAACGGCGCCGGCAAGACAACGCTAGTGAACCTGATCACAGGTGCGCTCAAGCCGCATTCGGGCCGCGTCATCCTCAATGGCGAAGACA
>DASSYU010000230.1:0-9749 GCA_035703125.1 Pseudolabrys sp.
CTCGCCGCCGCCAAGCTGCCGGTCAAGACCCGTTTTATCGAACGTATCGCCGAGTGATGACGATGAAAGCCGCCGATGTAAGAGCGATGACGCTCGATCAACTCGATGACGAAGTGCTCAAGCTGAAGAAGGAGCAGTTCAATCTGCGCTTCCAGCGGGCGACCGGTCAGCTCGAGAACACGTCACGGGTGCGTGTGATCCGGCGCGATATCGCGCGCATGAAGACGATCGCTGCGCAGAAGCGCGCCGGCATGCCAGAGCCGGCGGCAAAGGCTGCGCCCGCGCCGAAGACTGAAAAGGCCGAGAAGAAGACGAAGTCCGCAAAACCGAAGGCCGCCGCGAAGCCGAAGTCGCGCGCCAAGACGAAGTCGAAGGAATAAGGGGTTCGAGATGCCGAAGCGTACGCTCCAGGGCGTTGTTGTCAGCGACAAGCCGGACAAGACTATTGTCGTGCGGGTCGATCGGCGTTTCACGCACCCGACGATGAAAAAAACGATCCGCCGCTCGAAGAAGTACCACGCGCACGACGAAGCCAATACGTACTCGGTTGGCGATCTGGTGTGGATCGAGGAGCGTCGGCCGATTTCAAAGCTCAAGCGCTGGGCCGTGGTCCGGGGCGAGAAGAAGCAGAAAGTTCAGTGAACGCGATGAGCGACCAGACAGTGAGAGCCGCATCATGATTCAGATGCAAACCAACCTCGACGTGGCCGACAATTCCGGCGCGCGTCGCGTCATGTGCATCAAGGTGCTTGGCGGCTCCAAGCGCAAATACGCCACCATCGGCGACGTCATCGTCGTGTCGGTCAAGGAAGCGATTCCGCGCGGCCGCGTGAAGAAGGGCGACGTGATGAAGGCCGTCGTGGTGCGCATTTCCAAGGATATCAAGCGCGCGGATGGTTCGGTCATTCGCTTTGACCGCAATGCCGCAGTGCTGATCACGCCGCAGATGGAGCCAGTCGGCACGCGCATTTTCGGACCAGTGCCGCGCGAACTGCGTGCCAAAAATCACATGAAGATCATCTCGCTCGCCCCGGAGGTGCTCTGATGGCAGCCAAGATCCGCAAGGGCGACAAGGTCGTCGTGCTCGCTGGCCGTGATAAGGGCCGCACCGGCGAGGTGATCGTTGTGCGCCCCGATGAAAACCGCGCGCTGGTGCGCGGCATCAATATGGTCAAGCGCCATCAGCGCCAGACCGCCCAGCAGGAAGGCGGGATCATCTCCAAGGAGGGGTCAGTCCACCTGTCCAATCTTGCAATCGCCGATCCAAAGGACGGCAAGCCGACCCGCGTTGGCTTCAAGTTCGTCGGCGAAGGCGATGCCCGCAAGAAAGTGCGCATCGCCAAGCGTTCCGGAGTCGAGATCGATGGCTGATACCCAGCAGCAGTCCGAAGGCAAGAAGCCAAAGCAGCCGCAGGGCGCTCCGAAAGGCGCCAAGGATGGCGGCGGTCCGAAGGGCGGCGAGCCGAAGGTGAAGAAGCCGCGCGAGCGCTCCGACTATGTCGCGCGCCTGAAGACCCATTACGAGCAGGTCATCCGTGACGAGCTTTCGAAAAAATTCGGCTACACGAACCGCATGCAGGTGCCCACGATCACGAAGATCGTGCTCAACATGGGCATCGGTGAGGGCGTCGCCGACCGAAAGAAGGTGGACAACGCCGCCGGCGACCTGTCGCTGATCGCAGGCCAGAAAGCCGTGATCACCAAGTCGCGCAAGTCGATCGCGACCTACAAGCTGCGCGACGGCCAGGCTATCGGCTGCAAGGTCACGCTGCGCAAGACGCGCATGTATGACTTCCTGGATCGCCTGGTGAACATCGCGTTGCCACGCGTGCGCGATTTCCGCGGGCTTAACCCCAAGAGCTTCGATGGCCGCGGCAACTACAGCCTTGGCATCAAGGAATACACGGTCTTCCCAGAGATCGATTTCGACAAGGTCACCGATACCTGGGGCCTCGACATTACCGTTTGCACCAGCGCGCGCACCGACGACGAAGCACGCGCGCTGCTCACCGCGTTCAACTTCCCGTTCCGGCAGTGAGGGGCGTCCCTCATACGCGGAACCGCAAGGAGTGAAAGTATGGCGAAGAAGAGTTCGATCGAGAAGAACAACAGGCGGCGTAGGATGGCAAAGCAGTACGCCAACCGGCGCGCGAAGCTGAAAGCGATCGCGCACGACAAGAAGCTGCCGATGGAGGAGCGTTTCGCTGCGTCCCTGAAACTGGCGGAGTTGCCGCGCAACTCCTCCAAGACGCGCATTCGCAACCGCTGTGAGCTGAGTGGCCGCCCGCGCGCTTACTACCGCAAGCACCGTTTGAGCCGTATCGCGTTGCGCGAGCTCGGGTCGAAGGGCCTGATTCCGGGCCTTGTGAAGTCGAGCTGGTAGGGAGGGCGCGATGGCAGTCAACGATCCGATCGGCGACATGATCGCGCGTATTCGCAACGCCCAGATGCGCAACAAGTCGAAGGTCTCAATGCCGGGCTCCAAGCAGCGCGAGCGCGTGCTCGAGGTGCTCAAGACCGAAGGGTTCATCCGGGGTTATGCCAGCGTGGCGCATGCCAGCGGCCGATCCGAACTCGAGATCGAGCTCAAATATTTCGACGGCGAACCGGTGATCCGGGAAATCGAGCGCATCTCGAAGCCAGGGCGCCGCGTCTATGTCGCGGTGCGCAACCTGCCGCGCATCAATAACGGCCTAGGGGTCGCCATCCTGTCGACTCCCAAGGGCGTGATGGCCGACCACGATGCCCGCGAGGCCAATGTGGGCGGCGAAATCATCTGCACGGTGTTCTGATGTCGCGCATTGGTAACAAAGCAGTCGCGGTTCCGACCGGCGTTACGGCTAACGTCGAGGGGCAGACCGTCAAAGTGAAGGGCCCGAAGGGCGCCCTCCAGGTTGTTGTGCATGAGGACGTCACTGTCGCCATGGACAAGACCGGGATCAAGCTCGAGCCGCGCAACGAGACAAAGCGCGCGCGCTCGATGTGGGGCACGTCACGCACGCTGGTTGCCAACGTGATGGCGGGCGTGACCAAAGGTTTTGAAGAGCGGCTGGAGATCACCGGCGTCGGTTATCGCGCCGCAGTGCAGGGCAAGAGCCTGCAATTGCAGCTCGGTTTTTCACACGACGTCAATTTTCCGATCCCGGAAGGCATCGCCATTGCAACGCCGAAGCCGACCGAGATCGTGGTCACCGGAATCGACAAGCAGAAGGTTGGGCACGTCGCTGCCGAAATCCGCGGATTCCGTCCGCCCGAGCCCTACAAGGGCAAAGGCGTGAAGTACGCCAACGAATACATCTTCCGCAAGGAAGGAAAGAAGAAGTAGAGGTCGCGCGATGTCGAGACTAACTGACCGAACTGCGCGGAGGACGGCGTCGGTGCGTCGCAAGGTCAAACTTGCGGCCGGCACGAGCGGCCGCGCGCGGCTGTCGGTGTTCCGCTCATCCAAACACATCTATGCGCAACTGATCGATGACGTGAAGGGTGCGACACTCGCCGCAGCGTCCTCGCTCGAAAAGCCGATGCGCGAAGGCGCCAAGACCGGTGCCAATATTGCGGCGGCAAAGGCGGTCGGCAAGCTGATCGCCGAGCGCGCCAAGGAAAAAGGCATCAAGGACGTCGTGTTCGATCGCGGCGGCTACCTCTATCACGGACGCATCAAGGCGTTGGCGGATGCCGCGCGTGAAGGTGGACTTAACTTTTAACGGAACACGCATCATCCCAAAAAGCGGAAGCCGGTTTTCGGACAAGATGATGCGAAAGGGTTAGGCAAATGGCACGGGAAGCACGACGGGAACGAGAACGCGGTGGGCGTGAGGAGCGCGACAGCGAGTTCATCGACAAGCTGGTGCACATCAACCGCGTGGCCAAGGTGGTCAAGGGCGGCCGTCGTTTCGGCTTCGCCGCGCTCGTCGTCGTGGGCGATCAGAAGGGACGGGTCGGATTCGGGCATGGCAAGGCGCGCGAGGTGCCGGAAGCGATTCGCAAGGCAACCGATGCAGCAAAACGCGGCCTGACCCGCGTACCGCTGCGCGAAGGCCGCACGCTGCACCATGACGTGCTCGGACGGCACGGCGCCGGCAAGGTCTTCCTGCGGGCGGCGCCTCCCGGCACCGGCATCATCGCGGGCGGCCCGATGCGCGCGGTATTCGAGACGCTCGGAATGCAGGACGTGGTGGCGAAATCACTCGGCTCGTCCAATCCGTACAACGTTGTGCGCGCGACATTCGATGCCCTCAAGCATCAGGATTCACCGCGCTCGGTCGCGGCCCGCCGCAACATCAAAGTCTCGACGCTGCAATCGCGCCGACGCGATGGCGATGCCGAGGCGGCTGCTGACTAAGGAACTGACACATGGCTCAGGGACAAAAGACCATCAAGGTCGAGCAGGTGGGCAGCCCGCAGCGGCGCCACTTCGAACAACGGCAGACGTTGATCGGGCTTGGCCTCAACAAGATTGGGCGCACACGCGATCTCCCGGACACGCCGTCAACGCGCGGCATGATCCGCAAGGTGCAACACCTTGTGCGCGTGGTCGGAGACGCGAAGTGACCGTAGGTCGTGGCCGGGCTTGACCCGGCCATCTCGAGAACTGGAACGAGGCGTAAGATGAAACTCAATCAGATCGCGGACAAGCCGGGCGCGCGCAAGAAGCGCATGCGCATCGGGCGCGGCATTGGCTCCGGGATGGGCAAGACCGGTGGCCGCGGCGGCAAGGGACAGACCGCGCGTTCCGGCGTGCGTATCAAGGGCTTCGAGGGCGGCCAGATGCCCCTGCACAGGCGCCTGGCGAAGCGCGGGTTCCGCAATACGCCGTTTGCCCTGGTGCTTAATGAGATCAACGTCGGCAAGGTACAGGCCGCCATTGATGCCGGCCTGATCGACGCCAAGGTGCCGGTCGACGCTGCGGCCATGGTGAAAGCGGGCCTGATGCGCCGCGAGAAGGGCGGCGTGAAGCTCCTCGGCGAGGGTGAGATCAAGACCAAGGTCGAATTTTCGGTCTGGCGCGCCTCGAAGTCTGCCATCGCGGCAGTGGAGAAGGCCGGCGGCACCGTGAAAGTTCTCGCGCCGGTGAAAGAGCAGGACGAAATTCCGAAGGGCAAAAACAAGCGCAAGGCGCTGGAAGCCGCCAAAGGTGGCGACAAGCCGAAAGGTGGAAAGCCCAAGCCGGAAGCGGAAGCCGAACCGAAGCCTGCCGAGTAGCCGGTGCGCAATGACCGCCTGCCGATGCAGGCGGAATCACGGACTACCGTTTGCCAGGTCCGGGCATATCTAGAGGGTCGCAAAAGCCGGATGCGCTGCTTGCGAGAGAGATAGCAGCGGGAAGGGTTGGGGGCCGAGGGAGCAATCGATGGTTTCGGCAGCGGAACAACTGGCGGCCAATCTCAACTTTTCGGCACTCGCCAAAGCCGAAGAACTCAAGAAACGAATCTGGTTCACGGTCGGTGCGCTGCTGGTCTATCGGCTTGGCACGTATATCCCGCTGCCCGGCATCGATCCCGCCGCATGGTCGCAGATCTTCAACACACAGGCCGGCGGCATCCTCGGCATGTTCAACATGTTCGCCGGTGGCGGCATTAACCGCATGGCGATCTTCGCGCTCAACATTATGCCGTACATCTCGGCCTCGATCATCATTCAGTTGATGACGACGGTTTCGCCCAAGCTCGAGGCGCTGAAGAAAGAAGGCGAAGCGGGCCGCAAGATCATGAATCAGTACACGCGGTACCTCACCGTGTTGTTGGCGGCGTTCCAGGCTTACGGCATCGGCGTCGGTCTGCAGGGTACGGGCAGCGTTGTTTCCAGTCCCGGAATCTTCTTCCTCGTATCGACCACGATAACGCTGACCGGTGGCACGATGTTTTTGATGTGGCTTGGCGAGCAGATCACCGCGCGCGGTATCGGCAACGGAATTTCGTTGATCATTTTGTCCGGAATCGTAGCCGAGTTGCCGTCGGCGATCGCGGGCACGCTCGAGCTCGGACGTCAGGGTGCCTTGTCGACCGGGTTGATTTTCGTGATCATTATCATGGTGGTTGCCGTCATCGCTTTCATTGTATTCATGGAGCGGGCACAGCGGCGCCTTCTGATCCAATATCCAAAGCGTCAGGTCGGAAACCGGATGTTCGAGGGTCAGTCCTCGCACCTGCCCCTCAAGCTCAACACCTCGGGCGTTATTCCGCCGATCTTTGCGTCATCCTTGCTGCTGTTGCCGACCACCGTCGCCAACTTCAACGCGGGGCAGGGTCCCAATTGGCTGACCACAGTGACGACGCTGCTCGGTCACGGACGGCCCTTGTTCCTCATTCTCTACATCGCCCTGATCGTTTTCTTCGCGTTCTTCTATACGGCGGTGGTGTTCAACCCGACCGAGACCGCGGATAACCTGAAAAAGCACGGTGGGTTCATCCCGGGCATCCGCCCGGGCGAGCGGACGGCCGAGTACATAGACTATGTGCTCTCGCGCATCACGGTCATCGGCGCGCTTTACCTTGCGATCGTGTGCCTCATTCCGGAAATACTGATTTCGTACGCGGCGGTGCCATTCTATTTCGGCGGCACTTCGCTGCTGATCGTCGTCAGTGTGACGATGGATACGGTCGCGCAGATCCAGGGCTATCTGCTGGCGCACCAATATGAAGGCCTGATCAAGCGCTCGAAGTTACGAGGGCGCACGCGATGAGGTTGATTCTGCTCGGCCCGCCGGGGGCGGGGAAGGGCACGCAAGCGCAGCGCCTGATCGCCAAGCACGGGATTGTTCAGCTGTCGACCGGTGACATGCTGCGCGCGGCCGTCGCGGCCGGAACGCCGATTGGCCTTCGTGCAAAGAGCATCATGGACCGTGGCGAACTCGTCCCCGACGACGTGGTAGTTGCGATCATCGCCGAGCGGATTGCTCAGCCGGACGCCAAGCGGGGCTTCGTGCTTGACGGGTTTCCCCGCACGGTTCCGCAGGCCGAAGCGCTCGATCGCTTGCTCGCCGAGCACGGCTTGAAACTGAACGGCGTGATCGAGCTCAAGGTTGACGAGGGCATTCTCCTTCAGCGTATCGAAAAGCGGGTCGCAGAAATGACCGCGCGCGGGGAGAAGGTGCGCGCCGACGACAATCCGGACGTGCTGAGGGGGCGGCTTGCGGCCTATCGCGCCCAGACGGCCCCGCTTGCCGGTTATTACGCCGGCAAAGGCATGCTCAAGAGCGTGGACGGCATGGCGCTGATCGACGCGGTCGCGGCGGCCATTGACCGGCACCTGACGCCGGCTGGCGGGGCCAAGGGCAAGGTGGCCAAACCACGCCGCCGGAAGCCGGGAACCGCCAAGGCATCCAAGGGTGCCGCCCGAAAGGGCACCGCCCGCCGGAAAGGGTCGGCCGCCGCTGCCAAGCGCGGCAAGAAAAGGCCTGGGCAACGGAAAAACCGTACCCGGCGGAGGTTGACGAGGGCGTGATGAATCCCTTAATAAGCTGCACATTCAGGAGTTTGACGCGATGCCGGGCCCCAGCAAGGCGGGGACGGGCGTCGTGTTACGCTTTGCGCTATCCCCTTCAAGGGACTTGCAAATCCGGCGCGTACCGCGCCGTCGGTCGATATAGGAGAAGCTAAGTGGCTCGTATCGCGGGTGTCAATCTGCCGACCAATAAGCGCGTCGAGATCGCGCTTCAGTACGTCCATGGCATCGGGTCCAAGACCGCCCAGGAGATCATGGGCAAGGTTAATCTGCCGAAGGAGCGCCGGGTCTCGCAATTGACCGACGCCGAAGTGCTCCAGATCCGTGAAATCATCGACCGCGATTACATGGTTGAAGGCGACCTGCGGCGCGAGGTGCAGCTCAACATCAAGCGCCTTATGGATCTCGGCTGCTATCGCGGCCTGCGCCACCGCAAGGGCCTGCCCGTTCGCGGCCAGCGCACCCACACAAATGCACGCACCCGCAAGGGCCCGGCCAAGACGATCGCCGGCAAGAAGAAGACACCGGGACCGACTTGATAACAGGACAAGCTTACGCGCCGGTTACGGCGCGAGGGCGCGAAAGGACTGAGAATGGGTAAGGAAGCTACTCGCGTCCGCCGGCGCGAACGCAAGAACATCGCGTCAGGCGTCGCGCATGTCGCGGCCTCGTTCAACAACACCATGATTACGATCACCGACGCGCAGGGCAACACGATTGCCTGGTCGTCGGCCGGGACCATGGGCTTCAAGGGCTCGCGTAAGTCGACGCCTTATGCCGCGCAGGTTGCCGCAGAAGATGCCGCCAAGAAGGCACAGGAGCACGGCATGCGCACCCTCGAAGTCGAGGTGTCGGGCCCGGGCTCGGGACGTGAGTCGGCGTTGCGTTCGCTGCAGGCGGCCGGCTTTACGATTACCTCGATCCGTGACGTTACGACGATACCGCATAACGGTTGCCGACCGCGCAAGCGGCGGCGCGTTTGATTGTTTCTTTCGCGCGGGCATTGACGTCCCGCGCGCGATCTACCGCCGAAATTTTCCCCACGCGGCGGGTGGGGTGCGCTAGGCGCGAGAAGACCGCGCCGCTGAAAAGGTGAAGACGTGATCCAGAAGAATTGGCAGGAACTGATCAGGCCGAACAAGCTCCAGGTCTCCGCAGGCAGCGACGCCGCGCGGGTCGCGACGGTGGTTGCCGAGCCTCTCGAACGGGGATTCGGCGTCACGCTCGGCAATGCGCTGCGCCGCATTCTGCTCTCTTCGCTCCAGGGCGCTGCGGTTCAATCGGTGCATATCGATGGCGTGCTGCATGAGTTCTCCTCGATCGCCGGTGTGCGCGAGGACGTCACCGACATGGTGCTCAACATCAAGGACATCGCCATCAAGATGCAGGGCGAAGGTCCCAAACGGATGGTCGTGAAGAAGCAGGGGCCCGGCACGGTCACCGCCGGCGACATCCAGACCGTCGGCGATGTGGTCGTGCTCAATCCGGACCTCGTGCTGTGCACACTCGACGAGGGCGCCGAGATCCGCATGGAGTTCACGGTCAATACCGGCAAAGGCTACGTGCCCGCCGAACGCAACCGTCCCGAGGATGCGCCGATCGGCCTCATCCCGGTCGACAGTCTCTACTCGCCGGTGCGCAAGGTCTCCTACAAGGTCGAGAATACTCGCGAAGGGCAAATTCTCGACTACGACAAGCTGACCCTGACGATCGAGACCAACGGCGCGGTGTCGCCTGAGGATTCACTCGCCTATGCCGCGCGGATCCTGCAGGATCAGCTCAACGTATTCGTCAATTTTGAGGAACCGCGCAAAGCAGAGGCCACCGAGACCATTCCGGACCTCGCGTTCAATCCGGCCTTCCTCAAGAAGGTCGACGAGCTCGAGTTGTCGGTGCGTTCGGCCAATTGCCTGAAGAACGACAACATCGTCTACATCGGCGATCTGGTGCAGAAGAGCGAAGCGGAAATGCTGCGCACGCCGAACTTTGGGCGCAAGTCGCTCAACGAAATCAAGGAAGTGTTGGCGCAGATGGGGCTGCATCTCGGCATGGAAGTGCCGGGCTGGCCGCCGGAGAATATCGAAGAACTCGCCAAGCGCTTCGAGGATCATTACTAACCAGGGGACAGTGGTCAAAGATCAGTAATCAGAAGAGTTCTGATCACCGATCACTGATCACTGATTACTGAAAATGCGTCACGGCAAGGTTCACCGCAAGCTCAGCAAGAAGCCGGCGCATCGCCGTGCCATGTTTGCCAACATGGCAGCGGCCCTGATCAAGCACGAGCAGATTGTCACCACGCTGCC
>DASSYU010000282.1:0-2286 GCA_035703125.1 Pseudolabrys sp.
GCCATTCAAGCGGCCATCGACCGTGGCGAAAACGGCGTCGACGAGGATTTCGCCTTCCATTGTGCGATCGCCGAAGCAACCGGCAATCCGCAATTCAATCGTTTTCTGGAATACCTCGGCCGATTCATTATTCCGCGCCGGACCATCTGGAAAAACGCTCAACCCGTCGCGCGACGCCAGCAGCTCGATACCTTCCAGAAAGAGCACGCCCAAATTCTTCAGGCCATTAGGCAGGGATCGGTGGCGCAGGCGCGCACGGCGATGCAGCGTCACCTGCTCAACAGCCGCGCACGCTATGAGAAGCTTGCCGCCGAAAATGGGGTCCAGTGACGGTCATGCAGAAAATCTTGATCACCGGCGCCGCCGGCGATGTCGGTACACGCCTGCGCAAGCTCCTGAAGGGCGTCTACCCGAGTATCCGCACGAGCGACATCCGCACGCCAGCCGATCTCGGTAAGGACGAAGACTTTATCGCCGCCGACCTTGCTGATCTGGTCCAGGTCAAAAAAATCGTCGCCGGCGTGGAAGGCATTGTTCATCTCGGCGGCTTCTCCGTCGAAGGGCCGTGGGACACTGTTCATAAATCCAATATCGTCGGTTCCTACAATTTGTTCGAGGCGGCGTACCGCGCCGGCGTCAAGCGCGTGGTATTTGCGTCCTCAAATCACGCGATCGGATTCTATCGTCGTGACCAGAAGATCGGTGTCAATGTGACGGTGCGGCCTGATAGCCGGTACGGCGTGAGCAAGGCATTCGGCGAGGCGCTCGGTGCCCTGTATGCTGACAAGCACGGACTGCGCGTGACATGCATCCGCATCGGCAATGTCAACGACAAGCCGCTCGATAAAAGAAGGCTGTCGATCTGGATCCGCCCCGAAGACCTCGTTCAGCTCGTCCGGATCGGGCTTGAGCATCCCGATATCCATTTCGAGATCTTCTACGGCGCGTCCGACAACGCGGCCGGGTGGTGGGACAACAGCAATGCCAGGCGGTTCGGTTACAGCCCACGGGGCCGTTCGGAGGACTTCCGGGAAGAAGCTATCGCAGCGCAGGCAAAGCTTGCCGCCGATCCAGTCGGCGAGCGTTTTCAGGGCGGACCTTATTGTTCCGATGAATATGATGCCGACCGCAATTCTTGAAGCACTCAGGGCGCTTGGCCCGGCCGGTTCGGTCCCATATCCTCGACCCGGCTAAGGCAGGGGAACAGTCATGGCACGGCGTATCAAGGTGATCGCAAGCGCTTTCGCGGCGCTTGTCATCGGCATCGGATTGGGCAGCGTATCGCAAGCTCAAGATTGCCCGCGCGGCGATCTCGACAAAGCCTACTGCGACCGCGACGGCGATCTGGTGGCTGACACGCCGACTGACTCCAAGCAACTGGTCAATCCTTCGACGCTGATTTTTGCCTATACGCCCGTCGAAGACCCCGCGGTCTATTCCAAGGTGTGGGATGGGTTCAACAAGCACATGGAAAAAGTTACCGGCAAGAAGGTCGCGTTCTTCCCGGTGCAGTCAAATGCGGCCGAGATTGAGGCAATGCGCTCCGGTCGGCTGCATGTTGCGGGCTTCAATACCGGCTCCAATCCGATCGCCGTAAACTGCGCAGGGTTTGTGCCGTTCGCCATTATGGCCGGCAACGACGGCACGTTTGGTTACGAGATGGAAATCATCGTGCCGGCCGATAGCCCGATCAAGACGCCGGCCGACATCAAGGGCAAAAAGCTTGCCTTCACCGCGCCGACATCAAATTCCGGATTCAAGGCGCCGTCAGCGCTGCTCAGTTCGGAATTCAAGCTCGAAGCGAAAAGGGATTATGAGCCCGTGTTCTCCGGCAAACACGATAACTCCGTCATCGGTGTTGCCAACAAGGACTATGATGCGGCTGCGATTGCCAACGAAGTGATGTTCCGCATGTTCGAACGCAATGTCGTCGACAAGGCCAAGATCCGGACGATCTACAAATCTGAAACGTTCCCTACGACTGGCTATGGCATAGCGCACAATCTCGACCCCGCGCTGCAGGCGAAAATCAAGGAAGCCTTTTTCACCTTCCCGTGGGAAGGTTCGGCACTGCAGGCTGAATTCAAGGGTCAGAACAAGTTTGTCCCGATCACTTACAAGAAAGACTGGAATGTCATTCGCAAGATCGATGCAGCGAGTGGGGTGAAATACACCTGTAAGTAGGATGCTGCAGCCTGCGGGGGACACAATGCTGCGCATCAATGGTCTGACCAAGCGCTATCGCACTGGCGATCTGGCTCTCAAGGGCATCGACCTTGCCGTGCC
>DASSYU010000321.1:0-3557 GCA_035703125.1 Pseudolabrys sp.
CAACTTGAGTAGTTGGCCTGCACAAACTCTTCGAGCTTTTTGCCGTCGTCCGAGGAGATCCAGCGCGCCAGTTGAAATTCAGGCTGCTCGAAGCCGACGTCGAGACCGTATTCCTCCGACAGCCGCACCTTCAGCACGTCGAGTTGCAATGGCCCGACAACGCCGACCAACGCGGGCGCACCATCAAGCGGGCGGAACACCTGCACGACTCCCTCTTCCGCCATCTGCTGCAGCGCCTCTTTCAATTTTTTGGCCTTCATCGGGTCGCCCAGCCTTACTCGACGCAGGATTTCGGGCGCGAAATTCGGAACGCCCAGGAACGCGATGTCCTCACCCTCAGTGAGCGTGTCACCGATGCGGAGCGTGCCGTGATTGGGAATACCGACGACATCGCCGGCATAGGCCTCCTCCGCGAGCGCACGATCCTGCGCAAAGAAAAATTGCGGCGTAGACAACGTCAATGGCTTTGCCGTGCGGGTGAGCTTTGCCTTCATGCCCCGCCTGAGTTTACCCGAGCAAAGCCGCGCAAACGCGATGCGGTCGCGGTGGTTCGGGTCCATGTTGGCCTGGATCTTAAAAACGAACGCCGTCATCGCACTTTCGTGCGCATCGACCGTCCGCACGTTGGAGACCTGCGCGCGTGGTGCCGGCGCAAAGGACGCGAGCGAGTCCAGCAGATCTTTGACACCGAAATTATTCAATGCCGAGCCAAAGAATACCGGCGTCAGATGGCCCTCGCGAAATGACGTGAAGTCGAACGTCCGGCAGGCTTCCTTCACCAGCGCGAGCTCATCGGCAATCGCCTTTGCGTCGAGCATGGGATTTTTCGCCGAAAGTCCCGGCAGGTCGAGCGTCTGCCGCTCAACTGTTTTTCCGTCCTCGCTGACAAGACGCATCTCGCCGGTCGATAGGTCGTAAGTGCCGGCGAAATCACGGCCACGGCCGATCGGCCAGGTCATCGGCGCGGTATCGAGCGCCAGCGTCTTTTCGATCTCGTCGAGCAGTTCGAATGGGTCGCGGCTTTCGCGATCCATCTTATTAATGAATGTAATAATCGGAATATCGCGAAGCCGGCAGACCTCGAACAGCTTGCGTGTGCGCGCCTCGATGCCCTTGGCGGCGTCGATCACCATTACCGCTGAATCGACGGCCGTAAGCGTGCGGTAGGTATCCTCCGAAAAGTCCTCGTGGCCCGGCGTGTCGAGCAGATTGAACACCCGTCCGTCATAGTCGAATGTCATCACCGATGTGACGACGGAAATGCCGCGCTCGCGCTCGATCGCCATCCAGTCGGACCGTGTCGAGCGGCGATCCCGCTTTGCTTTGACCTGGCCTGCGAGATTGATGGCGCCGCCGAAAAGCAGCAATTTTTCCGTCAGGGTGGTCTTGCCCGCGTCCGGATGCGAAATGATCGCGAATGTGCGTCGGCGGTCGACCTCGGCCGCAAGCGGGGTCGCCGGGATCGAAACGGACGTAGCCATCGGCTTGTTCATGAGGCGGCATGTGGCAGGGAAAGCGGGCAGTATCAAGGGTCCTGCCCCGCAAAACCGCCAGTAAATGCGCGGCTTGTATCGGGGTTAGTTAGCCCAATGTTGCCGCGTATTGCTCTGGCTTGAAGCCGACCAGCAATTTGCCCCCGCCCGCCTCCAGGACGGGCCGTTTGATCATCGACGGCTGCTTGAGCATCAGGGTGAGCGCCTTTGCCTGCGTGATGCCGTCCTTGTCCTTGTCGGGTAGTTTCTTGAAGCTCGTGCCTGACCGATTGAGCAGCGTCTCCCAACCGACCTTCTTTGCCCACTGCTCGAGCTGCGCCCGTTCGACGCCCGCGGTTTTATAGTCGTGAAAAGAATAGTCGATGCCATGCTTGTCGAGCCAGGCACGCGCCTTCTTCATCGTGTCGCAGTTCTTGATGCCGTAAATGGTGACCGGCATGTCTACTCCCACTCGATCGTGCCCGGCGGCTTCGAGGTGACATCGTAGACCACGCGGTTGACGCCGTTGACCTCATTGATGATACGTGTCGCAACGGCGCCCAGAAACTTCATGTCGAAGGGATAAAAATCGGCCGTCATACCATCGGTCGACGTCACGGCGCGCAGGCCAACGACATAGTCGTAGGTCCGCCCATCGCCCATGACTCCGACAGTCTTGACCGGCAGGAGAACCGCAAAGGCCTGCCAGATGTCGTCGTATTGTCCGCTGCGGCGGATTTCCTCGATGTAAATCTCGTCCGCGAGCCGAAGGATATCGAGCTTCTCGCGCGTGATCGGCCCCGGGCAGCGAATGGCAAGGCCGGGGCCCGGGAATGGATGCCGCCCAACAAAAGCCTCGGGTAGTCCGAGCTCCCGGCCTAGCGCTCTCACCTCGTCCTTGAAAAGCTCACGCAACGGCTCGACCAGCTTCATGTTCATGCGCTCAGGCAAGCCACCGACATTGTGATGCGATTTGATCGTGACCGACGGCCCGCCAATGAAAGAAACGCTTTCGATCACGTCCGGATAGAGCGTGCCCTGGGCGAGAAATTCGGCGCCTCCGACTTTCCTCGCTTCCTGCTCGAAAACGTCGATGAAGAGCTTGCCGATGGTCTTACGCTTTTGCTCGGGATCCTCGACGCCGGCAAGCGCCTTGAGGAATGTTTCGGAGGCATCCACGTGCACCAACGGAATGTTGTAGCTGTCGCGAAAGAGCGTCATCACTTTCTGCGCTTCCGCGAGCCGCATCAGGCCATGGTCCACGAGCACGCAGGTCAGTTGATCGCCGATCGCCTCGTGGATCAGCGCGGCCGCCACCGCGGAATCGACGCCGCCTGACAGGCCGCAGATCACGCGCCCTTTGCCGACCTGCTTGCGGATTTTTTCGATCGCCTCTTCCTTGAAGGCGCGCATGGTCCAGTCGCCCTTGAGGCCCGCGATCTTGCGTACGAAGTTGCGCAGGATCGCCGCTCCGTGCGGCGTATGCATCACCTCAAGATGGAATTGCGTGGCGTAGAATTTGCGCTTGTCGTCTCCGATGATCGCGATCGGCGCGTTCGGCGACGTACCAAAGACGTGGAAGCCCTGCGGCAGCTTGGTCACGCGGTCGCCGTGGCTCATCCACACCGGATATTTCTCGCCCTTGCGCCAGACGCCTTCGAACAGAGGCGAGTCCTCGGTGACGGTCACCTCGGCGCGGCCAAACTCACGGTGATGCCCGCCCTCCACTTGGCCGCCAAGTTGATGCGCCATCGCCTGCTCGCCGTAGCAAATGCCGAGCACCGGTATTCCGGCGTCGTATATGGCCCTGGGTGCGAGGGGTGCGTTTTTGTCGAGAACCGAGGCTGGGCCGCCGGACAGGATGATCGCCTTCGGCTTCATCTCGCGAAAGGCAGCCTCGGCTTTCTGGTAGGGAACGATTTCGGAATAGACCTTCTCCTCCCGCACCCGGCGCGCAATGAGCTGGGTCACCTGGGAACCGAAATCGACGATCAGAACCTTGTCATGCATGGACGGTCGGTGTGCCCCGAAAATGGCCGACTCGGGCACGCAAGGGCCGTTCGGGGCCGCTTTTTGCGGGCTTTG
>DASSYU010000394.1:0-2239 GCA_035703125.1 Pseudolabrys sp.
GCAGGGGTATGATCAGGCCGGTGATCCCGACGAAGACAAGGATCGTCTGCCCCTGGCTCGTCATGATGTCGATGTCGCGCAACGCCTGCGTTACCCAGATCACGGCGGTCAGGCTGACCAGCACGATCAGGAACGCACCCAACGTGGTGCGAAAAATGTATTCGTTAATGGACCCCATTCGCAGCATCGTCCCCTGATCCGGCGTAAACCGAACCCGCGCTTGGTTTCCCCCACCAGGCGCCACTTCCTTTCAACTTAAAACTCAACCCCCGTCAGACTTACTTTGATCGCCTGACAAAATGGCCGGGCAAAGGCAAAGCCGTTGAACATGCACAACAAAATGTAAAAACTGCAATTGCCGCGGGCACGGCCGGCTGGCTCGGCCATTGGCCGAATGGGCATTTAACTACCGGAATATTTTGGGTGATTTTGCCAGCGAATTGACCACAGCCGTGAGGAAAACGCTGGAATCCAGGCAATTGGGCTTTGCAGGGGCCATTCCGGGGCGCCATATGGACGAACATATCCCGCCCGCAACCCGCACCTGCCCAGCAAAGGACCCTTTTTCGATGCCCAATGCCTTGAAGCTCGGTTTTGGCCCCTTTACCGCCCCCATAAGGGGCGTGTTCGTCGTGTTTTGCGACGAAGGCCTGAAATTCGGTCCGGCGACACGCAGGGCTCTCGGAAGGGTGACCGATATCGTCACGCGTGCGGCGAGGTCAGAACGGTTTACGGGGAAAAAAGCCTCAACTCTGGATCTCGTTATGCCGGCCGGGCTCAAGGCGACCCGCTTGGTCGTGATTGGCGTAGGAAAGGTCTCTGAGCTCACGCCAAAGGACTTTCTCCGGCTCGGGGGCCTTGCGATCGGCAGGCTGCCGAATTCGACCGCCGAGGCCAGTATCTTTGCCGAACTGCCGGGCGGTGCGATGCGGGCGGAGCAGGCGGCGGATCTGGCGCAAGGGGTGCGCCTGCGCGCGTACGCATTCGACCGCTACAAGACCAAGCGCAAGGAAGAGGAAAAGCCGCCCGCTGTTCGGAACATAACCGTCGCGGTCGGTGATATTGCCGCCGTGCGCAAAGCCGATGCCCCGCGCGTGGCGATTTCCGACGGCGTCGTACTGGCCCGAGACCTGGTCAACGAACCGGCCAATGTCCTTTACCCGGAAGAATTCGCACGCCGCGCGGGGGCATTGAAAAAGCTTCGCATCACCGTTGAAGTTCTTGATGTCAAGGCGATGAAAAAGCTCGGCATGAACGGTCTTCTCGGCGTCGGTCAGGGTTCGACACGTGAGAGCCGCGTCGTGGTGATGCGTTGGAGTGGCGGAAGAGCGGGGGAGGCTCCCGTTGCGTTCATCGGCAAGGGCGTCTGCTTCGACACCGGAGGTATTTCCATCAAGCCCGCCTCCAACATGGAGGACATGAAAGGCGACATGGCGGGCGCCGCCTGTGTCGTCGGACTGATGCATGCGCTTGCCGCACGCAAGGCGCGGGTGAATGCCGTCGGACTCATTGGCTTGGTCGAGAATATGCCGGATGGCAACGCGCAGCGTCCCGGTGACATCGTCAAATCTATGTCGGGACAGACGATCGAAATCATCAATACCGATGCGGAGGGCCGGCTCGTTCTTGCAGACGTGATTTGGTACGCGGCGCAGCGCTTCAAGCCGAAATTTATGGTGGATCTGGCAACCCTGACGGGTGCGATCATCGTCGCACTGGGGCAGGAGTATGCCGGCATGTTTTCGAACAACGATCAACTTGCCGAGCGCCTGACGAAAGCAGGAAATGAGACGGGAGAGCTGGTCTGGCGCATGCCGCTTGCGCCCGAGTACGACAAGATGATCGACTCTAAGTTTGCTGACATGAAGAATACAGGCGGAAGCCGCTGGGGTGGCGCCATCACGGCCGCGCAGTTCATCAAGCGCTTCGTTGACGACAAGATTCCCTGGGCTCACCTAGACATTGCTGGAACAGGGTTTGACTCGCGTCAGACGGACATCAACAAAAGTTGGGGTTCCGGTTGGGGGGTGCGACTTCTCGATCGGCTGGTTGCGGACCATTACGAAAAGTAGTCGGCCAAGGCATGCACCTCCATGACCGAGATCCTATTCTACCACCTGCAAGGACAGAAACTTGAAAGCGTATTGCCCGCGCTCCTCGAGAAGTCGCTGGAGCGAGGCTGGAAAGTTGTGGTGCAGGGGTCGACCGAGGAGCGCATCGAAGCGCTTGATGCACATTT
>DASSYU010000418.1:0-6571 GCA_035703125.1 Pseudolabrys sp.
GAAGCCTGCTTTGGCGATTTGAATACCGAATAAGCGGCGCTCAGGGTGATGCTGTAGGTCAGCACCATGAGCAGCGAAAAAACTGTCGGCTTTAGCCCAAGTCCGGCGTCCATTGCGAAGGGTCCTTTGCCGATAACGGGAAAAAACGTCAGCTCCATCACGATCCAAATGGCCAACCCAAACACCGTTCCCTTCGCCAGCGGAGTGCGGCCGGGTAGTCGGAAATAAAATTGACCGAACAGAAATCCGAGGACTACCGAGCCATTGAAGTACGACAACACCCAGGGGATGGCCGGGTGAACGGAACTTCCGACCAGGGAAGTCAGCAAGGCCTGCAAATCGCTATAGGGCTCAAAGCTGGGAAGTATTCGAGCCCAGGATTTCAGCGCCATAAGCCCGGTATGCGCAGCGCTTCCGCACACCCCGGCTGCAATCGATTTCCAGACGCGAGAAAACTCCATAGTCCTTGTCAGGATTTTTTATCGAGACTGTATTTCGACAGGAGCGGATATTGCAGGGCTGCGAAAAGAAAAGTGAGCGGAACGACGCCGAACAGTTTGAAGCTCACCCAGAAATCGGTAGTTTGCGTACGCCAGACGATCTCGTTCAGGATCGCAAGCGCGAAGAAAAAGAACGCCCATCGCCAGGTCAGCTTGCGCCAGCCTTCATCCCGCAGATGGAAAACGGAATCGAACACAATCCCGAGCAAGGGCTTGCCGAACAGCATTCCGCCCACCAGCGTGCCGCCGAACAGAACGTAAATGATCGTCGGCTTGAGCTTGATGAACAGTTCGTCGTGCAGGGCGAGCGTCAATCCGCCGAAGATCAGCACAATGATGGCCGTGACCACAGGCATGACCGCAATATGCCGGGTCAGGGCATACGAAACCGCAAGCGCAGCCAATACTGCCACCATGAAGGCTCCCGTGGCGGAAAAAATGCCGAACTTCGAGTTCGCGGCAAAGAAAAGAACCAGCGGCCCGATGTCGAGCACCAGCTTGAGGACGGGGTTGAGCTGCTTCTCTTGCGCTGCCATGAGTGTTCTCAATCTCCCAGTCCTACCACGGCGCGCGCAAAACCCCGCGCGGTAAAGGGGGCAAGATCATCAACGCTCTCGCCCACGCCGATGAAATGTACCGGTAGTCCGAATTTTTCAGCAATCGCCACCAGAATGCCGCCGCGTGCAGTCCCGTCGAGCTTGGTCATTACGAGGCCGGTAACCCCTGCGATCTTACCAAAGATTTCGACCTGGCTGAGTGCGTTCTGACCGACCGTCGCATCGAGCACAAGTAGCACTGCGTGCGGCGCCGTCGCCTCGACCTTACGCATGACGCGCACAATCTTTTCCAATTCGTCCATCAGCTCGGCGCGGTTCTGGAGGCGGCCGGCGGTATCGACCAACACGACGTCCACGCCTTCGCTTTTCGCAGCAGTGATCGCATCAAACGCAAGGCCGGCCGCATCACTGCCGGGCTCGCGCGCAATCACTTTCGCCCCTGTGCGATCGCCCCAAATTTTCAGCTGATCAATCGCGGCGGCACGAAAGGTGTCGCCAGCGACCAGCATCACCGTCTTGCCTTCAGCACGGAAGCGCGCGGCGAGCTTGCCGATCGTCGTTGTTTTGCCCGAACCATTGACGCCGGCGACCAATATGACGAATGGCCGTGCCGTAAACTCCAACGGCTTTGCGACCGGCGTCAGCGCCTTCTCAATCTCCCCGGCAAGGACTGCCTTGACCTCGTCGGGCGAAATTCCCTGCGCATAACGTCCTTCACGCAACGCATCGACAATGCGCGCGGCAAGGTCCTGGCCGAGATCGGCGCGCACCAATTCATCCTCCAGCGCGTCGAGGGTCTCGGGATCGAGCGGGCGGTTGGTCACCAGGGCCGTTATTGAGGAGCCAAGCGACGAAGAGGTACGCTTGAGCCCGCCGCTCAGGCGCTTCCACCAGTCTTCGCCCTGTGTGCTGTCGTTCATGTGGCGCTCGTGATAGCGGTTTCGGCATGACACCGGAAGAGATGCGTGCCCGCCTGCTCTATCGCGACGGGCTGATGCTGGTGGTCGACAAGCCGGCGGGGCTGCCCGTGCATCGCGGGCCGAAAGGCGGCGATGCCTTCGAGGACTATTTCGACGCGCTGCGATTCGGCCTGCCGCGCGCCCCCGCGCTGGCACATCGCCTCGACCGCGACACGACCGGGTGCCTGGTGCTCGGACGCCACCGCAAGGCCCTGGCGCTGCTGGGTAAGCTGTTCAAGCAGGGCAAGGTCGGCAAATGCTACTGGGCTGTGGTCGAAGGCGGGCCAGAAGCCGAAGAGGGACGAATCGATATTCCGCTTTCCAAGCGCGACGAATCGCGAGGCTGGTGGATGAAGGCTGACAAGACTGGATTGCCGTCGACCACCACATGGACGGTCATGGGCCGCGGTCCGGGATTGACCTGGCTCGCGCTGGAGCCCGTCACCGGTCGCACTCACCAATTGCGCGTGCATTGCGCGGAAATGGGATGGCCGATCGTCGGCGATAATATCTATGGGAAAGCGCCGCGCACCGGCGGGCCGGCTCTTCATTTGCATTCGCGCGAGGTAACGGTGCCTATTTCAAAGAATAAACCGGCCGTCAAAGTGACAGCACCCGTGCCAGAACATATGCGCGAGATGCTAAATACCTGCGGGTTGACCGGCGAGACTCAATAGAGCTGCGCCTTGATGCGCTCCGGCGCCTCGCGGTCGTATTTTTCGCCGCCGAGCTTGCCTTCACTCAATTCAGCAATGATGGAGCCCGTCGATGGCAGGCTCTTGCGATCGATCTTGGTGGATTCGTCCCAGAGCTTCGAGCGTACGATCGCCTTCGCGCAATGGAAATAGATCGTCTCAATGTGAATGATGAGTACGCAGCGCGGCAGCTTGCCGTTGACCGCAAAACTTTGCATCAGCTCGGGATCGATGGAGATCGAAGCCCGGCCATTCACGCGCAAGGTCTCACCCACGCCGGGGATCAGAAAAAGCAGCGCGATGCGCGGATCACGTATGATATTGCGAAAGCCGTCAATGCGGTTGTTGCCGGGCCGGTCGGGAATGGCGAGCGTCTTTTCATCGAGATTACGTACAAAGCCGGCCGGATCACCCTTGGGCGAACAATCGAGGCCTTCCGGCCCGCTGGTCGCGACTGCCAGGAACGGCGCAGCCTCGATCAGTTTGCGGTAGGCGCCGCTGACGTAATCGATCTCCTTGACGACCGAAGTGGGCACCTTCTCGCCGTAAATCGTCTGCAGCTGCTCCATGGTCGTAATCAGATGGTCGCGATAAGCCATTTCGTGCCCCCTTAAGCGGCCAGTAGTTGCCGGCCGTCGTGCGCCTTCATCGTAACATCAAGCATAACACCCGGTTCTATCGGCGCGGCAAGCCGCACCGGCATGAACTGCTCGGTGCGCCCAAGCGACTTCGATTCGGTGAGAACACGGCGCCGGCGGCCAACCTCCCGGTCGAGGTGGCCGCACAGCGCGGTTTCACCCTTTTCGCGGAGGCGCCGCGCCCGGTCTTTGGCTACGCCACGGTCGACCTGCGGCATACGCGCTGCAGGCGTGCCGGGCCGCGGCGAAAACGGGAAAACATGAAGCTGCGTGAGGTCGCACTCATCGATCAGGTCGAGGGAGCGGCTGAACATGTCCTCGGTCTCGGTCGGAAATCCCGCAATGATATCCGCACCGAAAACGACATCGGGCCGCAACCGGCGCACCTCTTTGCAGAACGAAATCGCCTCCGCGCGCGTGTGCCGGCGCTTCATCCGCTTGAGAATGAGATCGTCGCCGGATTGCAGCGACAGGTGCAGATGCGGCATCAGGCGCGGCTCGTTGGCGATCGCATCGAGGAGATCGGGATCGGCTTCGATTGAATCGATCGATGACAGACGCAGACGCGCCAGATCCAGCACGTCCCCGAGGACGCGTTTAACAAGGATACCAAGCCGCGGAGCACCATACAGGTCTGCTCCGTAACTCGTGATGTCGACACCCGTAAGCACGATCTCGCGATAGCCGTTGGCCGTGAGCCGTTGCGCCTGAAGGACGACATCGTCGATCGTCAACGACCGCGAATTCCCACGACCATAAGGAATGATGCAGAACGTGCAGCGATGGTCGCATCCATTCTGGACCTGGACGAATGCGCGCGTCCGGCCCTCAATGCTGTCGATGACGTGCGGACGCATTGTCCTCACCGTCATGATGTCGGCGACGGCGATTTTCCCAGGCGAAGCCCAGGTCCGGGAATCGAATTTTTCCTCGTTGCCGACGACGCGGTCGACTTCGGCCATTGCAGCGAAACGATCGGCCTCTGTCTGCGCGGCGCAACCGGTGACGACAATCCGTGAATGCGGCCTCTCGCGCTTCAGGCGGCGGACCGACTGCCTTGCCTGCCGCACAGCTTCCGCGGTAACGGCGCAGGTATTTACGATAACGGTGTCGCCGACGCCGCCCGCAATGGCCTCGCGCCGTATGACTTCCGACTCGTAGGCGTTCAGCCGGCAACCAAATGTGACGACGTCGACGCTCACGACACGCCCGCCTTGGTAAAGAGCACCGGGTCGAAACGGCCCTCGAACTCGAATTGCACGGGGCCCGTCATCAGCACGTGATCATCTTTTTCGCGCCAATCAATCGTCAACTCGCCGCCGGGCAACGTGACCTTTACCTTGCGCCCAGTACGCTTGAGCCGGGCAGCGGCAACCGCGGCAGCGCAGGCGGCAGAGCCGCAGGCTTTGGTGAGGCCGGCGCCACGCTCCCACGTGCGGATAATGATGTGATCGTGCGCAACGATCTGGGCCAGCGTTATGTTGGCGCGCTCGGGAAAGATCGGATGGTTTTCGAGCAACGGCCCGAAGCGTGCGAGATCGTGCGCATTGACGTCGTCGACCCAGAAGATCGCATGCGGGTTGCCCATGCTCACCACGGACGGTGAATGGAGCACCGGTTTGTCGATTGGGCCAATCTGCAACTCGATGGCACGCGTGTCACGGAATTCCTCCGCCAGCGGAATCTCGTCCCACTTGAAGCGGGGTGGCCCCATGTCCACCGTGAACATGCCATCGGCGCCCTTCCAGCAATTAAGAATTCCCGCAGTCGTTTCAAAAGTGAGCGTATCCTTGCCGCTCTCCTTGGCCACGAGATCGGCGACGCAGCGCATGCCGTTTCCGCAAGCACCCGCTTCCGAGCCGTCATTGTTATAGATGCGAATGAAGGCGTCGGTGCCCGGCGTGCGCGGCGGATAGAGCGCCATCAGCTGATCATAAGGTGCCCCGCCGGGCCGCGCCGCCGCGCGCGCTTCGTCCGCCTCTATTTTGCCGCCGCGCGCGCGCAGATCGACGACGACGATCTCGTTGCCGACGCCGTTCATCTTCACGAAGGACTGATTGGCGAGTGCGCTCATATCGTGCTTTGCCCGGGTTTCGCCCGGTTTATATGGCGAATAAACGAGGATTGGCCAGAGCCATGCTAGAATGCGCACCAATGCTGGCGAATCGCCGGACCGCCGCGAACGACGGAGAGCCGTGATGTCGCCCTTCCAGCTTGTTTTGACGCTTGCCGTCCTTGCATTGCCGTTCACGGTCGATGTGGCCAGCGCGCAGCCCAAGCCTGGTGTCAGCGATCCGATGCCAGCCCCGATGGGGCCGGCTTCACCGTCACCGCTGCAACCAGGCGATGCCTTTGGAGAACAGGTGACATTGCCCGACCGGACGATGGTCTATCTCAAGGGCCACAGCAAATGGGACACCGCCTTTGAAACGTTGGTTGATGCGTTCAAATCGCTGCACGAATATCTCGACAAGCAGAACATCAAGCCAACCGGTCCAGCTTTCACCGTCTACACGCAAACTGACGACACCGGTTTTTCGTATCAGGCCGCCCTGCCTATCGCAGAGTCGCCGAAGGACCCCCCGAAGGGCGATATCGAGGTGGGTCCCGCACCCTCGGGCAAAGCCTATAAGTTTGTCCATCGTGGCTCGTACGACGCCATGGATACGACCTATGAGGCAATCACGAACTATCTCGACGACAAGCAACTGGAAGCAAAAGATCTCTTCATCGAGGAATACACCACCGATCCGGTGAAGAGTGATCCTGACAAGCTGGTGGTGAATGTATTCGTTCCGGTGAAATGATGATGATAAGGCGCACTGCAATCATTTTGTTCGCGTGTACCCTCGCTCTTGGCCAGGCGCATGCGGCGGAAAAACTTGTGACAGTGACCGGCGAGGCGACGGTTGCGGTCGCGCCGGATACCGCGATGATCCGCATTGGCGTAACCAGCCAGGACAAGACTGCGCGCGAGGCCGGCGAAATCAACGCGAAGCAGATGACTACCGTGCTTGCGGCGATCAAGGAAGCCGGCATCGCGGACCGCGACATCCAGACCTCACGGCTGTCGCTGCAGCCGCAATACGATCCGAACAAGAGCGGCACCGCGAGGCTCACCGGCTTCCAGGCCACCAACCAAGTAACAGTCCGGATTCGCGATATCGACAAACTGCCGGCCGTCCTCGACCGCGCGATCGGCGCCGGCGCCAACGAGATGTC
>DASSYU010000103.1:0-3070 GCA_035703125.1 Pseudolabrys sp.
CGAGCTGATGGCGGACGAGAGGGTCACCAAGGTTTTTCACGCCGCCCGGCAGGACATCGAAATCGTCTGGAACCTGGCGCAAAAGATCCCTCATCCGATCGTCGACACGCAAGTCGCCGCCATGGTCCTCGGCTACGGCGACTCGATCTCCTACGACCAGCTGGTGCAGCGCATCACCGGCGACACGCTGGACAAATCGCATCGGTTCACCGACTGGACGCGGCGGCCGCTTAGCGACGCGCAGATTACCTATGCGCTGTCGGACGTAACGCATTTGCGCGCGGTCTACCTCAAGCTTACCGAGGACCTGGAGAAGCGTGGACGCAACAGCTGGGTCGAAGCCGAAATGGATGTCCTTACCTCGCCCGATACCTACCGGGCGGACCCGGAACGCGCGTGGGAGCGGCTCAAAACCCGCGTGCGCAAGCCGAAAGAGCTTGCCGTGTTGATCGAAGTTGCCGAATGGCGTGAGCGCGAAGCACAGACGCGCGATGTGCCGCGCGGGCGCGTGCTTAAGGACGATGTCATCGGAGACATCGCCATCCAGGCACCGACCACGCCGGAGCGCCTTGGCCAACTTCGCTCGCTGCCGAAGGGCTTCGAGCGTTCGCGTTGGGGCGAGCAGATCATCGATGCGGTCAAGCGCGGGCTTGAACGCGATCAGAAGACGCTGCCGCGCCTGGAACGCTTCCGCCCCGCGGTAAACGGCGCTGCAACGGTCGAGTTGCTTAAGGTTCTGCTGCGGATGACCGCCGAGCGGCACGGTGTCGCCGCCAAGGTCATTGCGACCGTCGACGACCTCGACCGGATCGCCGCCGCCGACGAGGCCGACGTTCCTGCGATGAAAGGCTGGCGGCGTGAACTGTTCGGCGAGAAGGCGCTTGCGCTCAAGCACGGGCGCCTGGCGCTTGCCGTCGACAAGGGAAAGGTCGTGACGGTGGAGAAGAACTAGGCACCGTTGTCCTGGTTATGCCTCTATCGTCGACTCGCGGCCAACCAACCGTCCCAATTGCCGCAATCGGCTGGCCAGGCGGTCGCTTGCAAGCTCGCCATATGCACCCGGAAGTTTGAGAATTAGCTTGCCGCGTTTGACCTGCATCGGCGTTTTTGGAAGCACCCCGGCCTGCCCGGCAGTCAGGATATAGGCGACGCGCATGGCGGCGCCGACCACGCGTGCCCGATCGAGCATGCGAGTGGTCGCGAGTTCGCGCAGCCGGGGCGACAGCTCCTCCTCGCTCAGGCCTGCGTGGCGAAAGTAAACCGACAGCGCGAGATAGGCGCGGCCGGGATGATCGATCGCCACGAAAGCACCGTTCGCGATGATGTTCATCGACTGCTCGCCGCGATAGTCCGGATGGGCGCGCCAGCCGATGTCGCCGAGCAGGCAGGCGGCGTGCCGCAACCGTTGCTCGTCGGTCGTCTCTTCCAGTCCTGACGACGCAATAAAGCGGTCGGTCCACGCAATAAGCTCCTCACCGTGCCGTGGCGAGCGTGAGCGCAATACGTTGAGGTTGGCTGCTGCCGAAATGAGCGGATCATGCGCGCGTTCGCGCGCGCTCAGCAATGAATAGAGCAGACCCTCGCGCACACCAAGGACCGAAATAATCACCTGTTTCGGCTTGATGGTCTGGACGAGATTCTCCATGACCAGTGCTGCATAAGCGAGCAAAGGCCGGCGCGCGGCGTTGACGACCTCGATCTTCGACAAGGTCTCCGGATCGACATGGTGCACCAGCCGGGAGAATTCCTGCGCCTCGCGTGCTGAAATCCGATAATTGTGCATGACGTGGAACGGATAGCCGGTCTGCCACATGTGAAGGCGTGCCAAAGCGCGCCAGGTGCCCCCGACCGCGTAGAACGTACGGTCCTCCCCGTCGTGCAGCATGTCGAGGTCCTCGAAAGCCTCCTCGACGAATTTTTCGGCCTTTTTCAGGGATTTACCGGTGATGTCCTGTAAGGCCAGGCCGCCCAGCGGCAGTGTCACGCCGCCGCGCACGCGCGTGCCGTGAACATCGACAAGTTCGAGCGATCCGCCGCCAAGGTCACCCACGATACCGTCCGGCTTGTGGATGCCGGAGACGACCCCGAGCGCCGTGAGATGAGCCTCGCGTTTGCCCGAGAGGATCGAAATATGCGTGCCGCATATGCGTTCCGCCTCAGCGATGAATGCGCGCCCGTTGCGTGCATCCCGACACGCCGCTGTTGCGATGGCCCAGACGCGCCGCACGTGCAGGATGTCACATAGAGCGCGGAATCGCCTCAGTGCATTGAGCGCCGTCTCGATGGCGTCGGCGGGCAGCAGCCCGGTCGACTGAACCTGCCGTCCGAGGCCCGCGAGCACCTTCTCATTGAATATCGGCGTCGGCGCGCGCGTCAGGCCTTCGTAGATGACGAGGCGAATCGAGTTCGAGCCGATGTCGATAACGGCTATCGGCGGCCCGTGGTCGAGCCGGCCCTTCGGGATGATCGCCGATGAAGGCTTACGCGCCTTCGATGAGGCGGCGTAAGAGGCTGCGCGGCGACGACTCTTTGAGCGATTTCCCACGGCCCGAAAGGCTCGGATTTGTCATAAAATATTTGTGGGCGTTGAAGAGCTCCTCGCCCGGGGCCGCCTTTATGCGCGTGGAACTGCCGTCGGGCAAGAGCTTCCAGCTTTGCTCGTTGTCCTTGAAATTCGCCACCATGATCTGGCCGAGGACCTGCTCGTGCACGGTGGCATTGAGGACCGGGCACAGCACTTCAACGCGCCGGTCGAGATTGCGCGGCATCATGTCGGCCGAGGAAATATAGATCGCCGCTTTTGGGTGCGGGAGCGCATGGCCTGCGCCAAAACAGTAGATACGCCCATGCTCGAGGAATCGGCCGACGATGGACTTGACGCGGATATTCTCCGACAGGCCGGGCACGCCCGGCCGCAGGCAGCAGATTCCGCGCACCACGAGATCGATCGAAACGCCGGCAGCCGACGCGTCGTAGAGGGCATCGATGATGCCAGGATCAACGAGCGCGTTCATCTTCATCCAGATTGACGCCGGCCGCCCTGCCTTGGCATGAGCGGTCTCTTGCGCAA
>DASSYU010000136.1:0-3996 GCA_035703125.1 Pseudolabrys sp.
CATCACGCCGTGCGAGGATTGCCCCTCGAGATCGGCATCCACCAGAGCTCCTGCGACGGTTCTTGCCGCCGCGTCCGGGACGCCGGACGCAATGAAGAGCCGCGCCACCAGCGCGGTCAATTGGTCCGCCGCTATAAGGATGCCGCTGCTCATGTCACGGCTTGCCGTTCATGCGCCGCAGCTTGATGGGTTGGGCGGCGGCGCCCAACGTCTTTACCACGCGTTCGTTGGTGCGCCCGATATGGTCGGTCATCAGTTGCACCGCGCGCCCGGCGTTCCGCGTAAGCGCAGCGCGCATCATCTGCTCGTGCTCGCTGTCGTCGTTGCGCGGCGGGCATTTGGATATGATCGACAACGCGACATAACGCTCGGCCTGCGCGAACAGATTCTCGCGAATCCCCATCAGATGTTGCGACCCGCAGGCGGCCGTGAGCGCGCTGTGAAAGTTGCGGTGCTCCTTGAACCAGACGAGATTGACCTCGTTGCCGCTGCCCCGCACGGTCTTTTTCTGATGCGACAAACGGTGATAGGCGGCGAGCAGATTTGCCTCCCAGTCGACGCCGCCTTTTTCGATAGACCAGCGCAGCGCTAGGCCCTCGATTTCGACGCGGGTTTTCATCAGGTCCAGCAGGTGCTCGCGCGACGCCGGCGAGACGCGAAAACCCTTGTTCTGCTCGAGAATGACCAGTCCTTCGGCCTCGAGCCGCATCAGCGCTTCGCGGATCGGGCTGCCCCCGACCCCGTAGCGCTCGCGGAGGCTTTCGACGCGCAGGCGCTCGTTCGGCATCAGCCCGCACGTCACGATGTCGATGCGGAGCTGACGGAACACCTGGGCGTTGACCGTCGGCTCGATGGCGCCGTCGTGCTGTTGAACAAATGTCATGGCAGCGTTTGCTCCTTAACCAACATGGGCGGCCAGAAATTCGAGCGACCGCCGCAGCGCCAGATCCGCGCTCGGTGCGTGAAAGTTCGGCGTTTCGTCGCAACTGAAGCTGTGCCCGGCCGGATAGACCTGAATTTCGACCAGTGCGCCCTGCGCCCCGCGCAGCGCCCCGGCGTGCTCCAGCGTCGCGATGGGATCCTTGTCGCCGAAGTGCATCAGCACCGGACAACGCGGCTGTTCCGCCGTGTACGGAGCGATCTGCGTGCCGTAGTAGCAGACCGCGCCTGCAATCCCCTCGACGTGGCCGGCGGCGCGAAAGGAGATCGTGCCGCCCCAACAGAAACCGAGCGTCGCAATCTTGCCGGCGTCGTTGAGCCGCGTCTTGGCTGCTTCGAGATCGGCGAAGGTCTTTTCCCACGGAATCTTGCTGCGCAGGTCCCGGCCGGTCACCGCATTCTCCTTGGAATAGTTCAATTCGATCCCGGGACGGATGCGGTCGAACAGCGCCGGCGCCACGACGTGGTAGCCTTGCCCTGCATAGCTCTCGCAGACGCGCCGGATATAGCCGGTGATGCCGAAGATTTCCTGCAGCAGGACAATGCCGCCGCGCGGCGATTTTGCCGGGCGCGCCTCGTAGGCGGTGAGACTGTGGCCGTCGCTCGTCTTCAGCGAGATGGATTGCGCACTCATGGGCAACGCGGACAAAGTTTGACTATCGGAAATTCTGCCGATTTTCGAAAATATATTGACACATAGAAATTCCGAATGCGATGCTTTTGTTGCCGGCAAACGCGGCCGATGTGAAAAACGTTTGCCGGACAATTTTGGGTATGCTTTCCGGACCGTCGGCTGCGGTCCGGTTGGAGCGGCGTGGCGGCATGTGACGATGGACAGCGGCGCGTTCCCTCTGAAGTCCGAGTATCCGGTCGCCGTCGTCGGCGCCGGGCCGGTCGGTCTCACCACCGCGCTTGCGCTTTCCTACTATCAAATCCCCTTCGTCGTGTTCGAAGCGAACGCCGGCCTGTCGACCGAGACAAAGGCCGGCACCACATTGATCCGCACGCTTGAGATCTGGCAGCGCTTCGGCGCGGCCGGAAAAATCCTGTCCAAGGCCATGCGGGTCGACGAAATCGGCGACATCGAGCGCGCGACCAACCGCAAGCGCGATGCGGTCAAGCTGCATCTCCTGCACGACGAAACCCGGTTTCCCTTCGTCATCAACCTGCCGCAGTCCGACATGGAGCCCACACTGCGCGACTGCCTGGCCGGCTCGAGATACGGAAAAGTCCATCACCGGCATCGCCTCACCGGATTCACGCAGCATGCGGATCACGTGACGCTCGAACTCGACACGCCGGATGGCCAGAAGACTTTCGACGCCAGCTTTCTTCTCGCCTGTGACGGCGGACGCAGCACGGTGCGCGAGCGCCTCGGCGTTTCGGTTGAAGGCCGCTCGCTGCCGGAGCGTTTTGCGCTGGTCGACCTGAAGGTCGACCTCGACGTCGAGAATCCGCGCGATTTTCCCTATCTCGGCTATTTCAGTGATGCCAAGGAATGGATGATCCTTGTGCGTCAGCCCGAGTGCTGGCGGTTTCTCTATCCGGTATTCGAAGGTCAGCGTGAGTTCACCGACGATGAGCTGCGCGACAAGGCCATGACGTTCATCGGCGGCGCGAAGAATGCCGAGCTGGTCGGCACAAATTTGTTCAAGATCTACCACCGCGTCGCCAGCAAATGGCACCACCGGCGCATCGTTCTGCTCGGCGATGCGGCGCACCTGATCACGCCGATGTGGGCGCTCGGACTCAATACCGGCATCCTCGACGCCAACAATCTGGCATGGCGCATCGCCTGGATCATGCGTGGATGGGGCAGCGAGACCCTGCTCGACGGTTTCGAAAGCGAGCAGAAGCCCGTCGCGGAACAGGGTTCGGGCGAAATGGCCGAGGCCGGACGCGCCTATATGGCAAGCCGCATCACGGACGTGAAAGCAATGAGCGGGCACGCCTGGGGCAATGCCTATACGCGCTCGCTGCTCGGCGTGCGCCTTGGCCTCAACGGCACCGGTGATTGGTCGATGGTGAAGCCCTTTGCCGAGCCACCGCCGGTGGTCGTCGGCGACCGCGCGCCGGACGGCGTCGTACACGACAGCGCCGGACACGAGACCCGCCTGCATGATCTGTTCGGCAGCACTTTCGTCGCGCTCTATTTCACCGACGTGCGGCGGCATCCGGACATTCCTGCAAAAGACCGCCCCTGGCTCAGGCACTACGCAGTCTCGCGCTGGGATGCCCCGCGCGATTCAGCCATACGAAGCCGCGCCCTGCTCGATTCCGGCAACCGCGTGACCAAGCGTTACGGTTGCGAGCCCGACACCATGGTGCTGGTGCGCCCCGACGATCACGTCGCGGCGATCGTGCCGATGAAATCAGGACGGGCTGACTCCGCCTACCAGGCCGCGCTCAAGCCACTGCAGCGGCAAGCGGTGCCGGCATGACGATCTCGGTATCATACAAATTCGACGACGCGGTCGTGCTGATCACGGGGGCCGGCAGCGGCATCGGCGCAGCATTGACGCGCCACTGCGCGCGCGAGGGTGCGTCCGTCATCGCCGTCGACCGCGGGCACGACAATCTGCTGCGCGATCTCGATCCCGCCCTGCGCGAGAAAGTGGACGTGCGCCACGTCGACGTCTCGAATGAGGCGGCGGTGTCCCGCCTGCTTGATGAAGTACGCCACAAATATCCGCGACTTGATGCCGCAGTTCTCGCCGCCGCCATCCAGGTCCGCACGAATCTCGACGACATGACCGCGAACGAGTGGCGCAAGGTGATCGACACAAATCTCAACGGCGTCTTCTACTGCCTCCATGCGATAATCCCGCTGATGAAGGCCCAACGATCTGGCGCGATAGTTGCATTCACCTCCGGATTGGCACTGACGGGGTGGCCGGGTGCCAGCGCATACGCGGCAAGCAAAGCCGCGCTGATCGGGATGATCAAATCGGCGGCGCAGGAGCTTCGAAACTACAACGTGCGGGCGAATGTGCTTTCGCCCGGCGTTCGCGCTACACCGATCTTCATGGACGTAAGCACGGAGACGGAGCGCGAGCA
>DASSYU010000140.1:0-6070 GCA_035703125.1 Pseudolabrys sp.
GTTCAAGCTGACGCTGGTCTATTTGACCGTTTTCGGGCTATTCGCGGCATTTCTGCTCGGTTATTTCGCACTCAACACGCGCAGGCTTATCACCGAACAGATCACCGATACGGTCAATGCCGAGATCACCGGGCTCTCCGAACAGTATCGACAGGGGGGCATTAGACGGCTTGTGATTGTCGTCGATTCCCGCGCGAGGCGTCCCGGTTCCAGCCTTTATCTCGTCACGACATTTGCAGGAGAAGCTCTCGCCGGCAATGTCACGGCTTTGCCGCCCGGCACACTCGACAATCCGGGCTGGACGGAGACCGTTTACAAGCGTCTCGATGAAGGCGACGCCGCCGACCATCCCGAACATCACGCGCTTGTGCGCGTATTCCAGTTGCCAGGCGGTTTCCGCCTGTTGGTCGGGCGCGATCTCGACGAACGCGAGCGTCTCTATAACATCGTGCTTGCGGCGGGGCGCTGGTCGATTGCGATCGTAATCGTTCTTGGTCTCGCGGGGGGACTCTTCGTCACCCGCCGCGTCCTGCGACGTGTGGATGCGATGACGGAAACAACACGCACGATCATGCGTGGCGATCTGGGCGGACGGTTGCCGGTCGCGGGCACGGGCGATGAACTGGACCGCCTGGCCGAAAACCTGAATGTGATGCTTGAACGCATTGAAGCCTTGATGCGTGGTTTGAAGGAAGTTACGGACAACATCGCGCACGATCTCAAAACGCCGTTGACGCGCCTCAGGAATCGCAACGAACAGGCGTTACGCGTTGCGAAAAATGAGTCCGAATACCGGGCCGCACTGGAAAGCACGATCGAGGAGTCCGAAGGCCTTATTCGAACGTTTAATGCTCTGTTGATGATTGCACGCGCGGAATCCGGTCAGGCGCGCGGCGATATGAGCGAATTCGATGCCGCGGAAATCGCCCACGACGTCGGAGAGCTGTACGAACCGCTCGCGGACGAGAAAGGTCTCGTATTAAAGGTGGAAGCCGACACGCCGGCGCCCGTGATCGGCAATCGCGAGCTCATTAGTCAGGCACTCGCCAACCTCGTCGATAACTCGATCAAATATGCCGGCGTGACGGACGGAACGGTGAACGGCGTGGAGGGTGAAATTGTCGTTCGCGCACTCACCGAAGGCGGTCGAATTCTCTTGACGGTGACCGACTGCGGGCCCGGTATTCCAGAAAGCGACCGAGACCGTGTAGTTGAACGCTTTGTGCGGCTTGAACAAAGTCGCTCGCAGCCGGGGTCGGGGCTCGGCTTGAGTCTCGCAGCAGCCGTCGCCCGCCTGCATGGCGGAGAGCTCGTATTGGCCGACAACAAACCCGGCCTGAAAAGCATCATTGCCCTGCCGCGGCGAGGGCCGGTACAGATTTCCGGATGAGCCGCCCCGCAAGACGCAAGGCTTCCCCCAGGAAGGAAGCCCGCAAATCCGATAATGCCGCCGCTAAAGGCGCTACGCTTGCCGGCCTGATTACAACCGTCCCGCGGTTGAGCGACCCCAACGTCGCGAAGGTCCGCGTATCCGACTGGCTGGCCGGCGTATCGCCGGCCGACTCCAAATCCCTCAAAAGTCTGTTTTCCAAGCGGCCGATCATCGGCACGCTTGTGGACTCTCTGGCCGAAAGCTCGCCGTATCTTTGGGAATTGATCGCCCGCGAGCCCGATCGGTTTCTGCGGCTGCTGCTGGCAAATCCCGAACAGCATTTTGCGGCGCTCTTAAGAGACCACGGTCACGCAGCGGCAGTGAGCAAGGACGAAGCAGAGGCAATGCGGCAGCTTCGCCGCATGAAAGCCGAAGCCGCTTTGCTGATTGCGCTTGCCGACATTGGCGGCGTTTGGTCGGTGATGCGCACAGCACATGCACTTACTGAACTTGCCGATGCCGCCGTGAACGGCGCCGTACGATTTGCGTTGGCGGAAGCAGGCCGCGCCGGGCGGCTTATCCTGAAGGACAAAACCAAGCCGCAGGCAGACAGCGGCTACATTGTCCTCGCCATGGGCAAGATGGGCGCGTTCGAGCTTAACTACTCGAGCGATATCGATCTCATTGTTCTGTACGACCCGGCATCACCGGCATTGCCTGCGGATGCCGAGCCATCCACGTTCTACGTGCGCCTTACGCAGCGGTTGGTGAAGCTGCTGCAGGAACGGACCGCCGACGGCTACGTTTTTCGTACTGACCTGCGTCTGAGGCCCGACCCGGCGTCGACTGCGGTCGCAATCTCCAAAGCAGCAGCTCTCTCATACTATGAGAGTGTTGGACAGAACTGGGAACGCGCCGCCATGATAAAAGCGCGCGCGTGTGCCGGCGATATTGCGGCTGGCAATGCGGTCCTTCACGAGCTGGCACCGTTTGTATGGCGAAAGTATCTCGACTTCGCCGCGCTTGCCGACGTTCACACCATGAAGCGGCAGATCAACGCCTATCGCGGTCATGGTGAAATCGCGGTCGAGGGGCACAACATCAAGCTCGGTCGGGGTGGCATCCGTGAGATCGAGTTTTTTGCACAGACGCAGCAATTGATCGCGGGCGGCCGTAACCCGGATCTTCGCGACCGCGACACGTTGACGACGCTCGACAAGCTTTGTGCGGACAGGTGGATCGACTTCGAGGCGCGCGACGCCATGAAGGATGCCTACGGATTCCTTCGCGTTGTCGAGCATCGCTTACAGATGGTGAATGACGAGCAGACACAAAGCCTTCCGGCTGATCGCGCAGAGCTCGAGCATTTTGCCCACTTTCTCGGATTTAAGAACAGAGATGCCTTTGCTGCTGCGCTCCTCGGACACCTGAACAAGGTGCAATATTACTACGCGCGCTTGTTCGAAAAGGAACCGCAGACCGAGCGTCCGGCGATGGCATTTCCGCGCGATGCCGACGACCATAAAACGCTCGATCGCTTATCGGAACTCGGCTTTAAGGCACCCCTCGAAGCATCCGGCATTATCCGGGACTGGTCGAATGGCAGCCATCGCTCTTTACGAGGCGAGGCAGCCCAGGAGCATCTTCAGGCTTTGTTGCCTGCACTCCTCGAGCAAATTGCACGGACGGACAATCCTGGCACGACGCTCGTGCTATTTGATCACTTTCTCGCCAATCTGCACGGCGCGGCCCGTCTGCTGTCTCTCCTCAAACAGAACCCTGATCTCATTGCGCTGATCGCACTCGTCCTCGGGACCGCGCCGCGGCTCGGTGAGACCTTGGCGCGCCATCCGCAGGTGATCGACGCACTCGTCGACCCCAGCTTTTTCGGCGCTTTGCCGGGCGATGCCGAGCTTGGGCGGCGATTCGACACAGCCCTGGCGCAATCACGTTACGACGAGGATTTGCTCGAGCGTATCCGCATGTTCGGACTCGAATACATGTTCCTCATCGGAGTACGCATCCTGACGGGGACGGTAACGGCGCGGCAGGCGGGGCAGGCATTCGCAGGGTTGGCCGATGCGGTCATTCGCGCGGTCCACCGGGCTGTAGGTGACAACCTTGCGAAGACCCATGGCCACATGCGCAACGAAGAGTCGGCGGTCATCGCGATGGGCAAGCTTGGCGGTTGCGAAATGACCGCCACGTCAGATCTCGACCTCATCCTGGTCTATGATTTTGACGATGAGAATCCGGAATCCGACGGCGCCCGCCCGCTATATGGAACGCAATATTTTGCCCGCTTGACCCAAAGGCTGATCAATTCGCTGACGGCGCAGACTAACTATGGCGCGCTTTACCAGGTTGATATGCGGCTGCGCCCCTCGGGCCGCGCAGGTCCGCTCGCGACGCAACTCGACGGGTTTCTTCAATATCAGGAAAACGAAGCCTGGACCTGGGAGCATATGGCGCTCACCCGGGCACGCGTCGTTTCCTCATCGCCTGCATTCCAGAAGCGAGTCGAAGACGTTATTGCGGGCATTCTTCAGCGTCCGCGTGACGCCATGTTGACGGCTGGCGACGTAGTCGAGATGCGGACGGCGATTGCCAAGGAGAAGGGCGACAGTGTACGGTGGGACCTCAAATATGTGGCCGGCGGGCTGATCGATATCGAGTTCATCGCGCAGTATTTGCAACTTGTTCACGCACACCGCGTTCCCGACATTCTTGAGACCTCGACTGCGCGTGTGCTCGACAAAGCGAGGGCATTGAACGTCTTGGCGGTGGAGGACGCGGAAGTCCTGCGTCCTGCGGTCCAACTTTATCACGATCTGACGCAGATCCTGCGCTTGTGTCTGCAAGACGCGTTCGATCCAAAAAAGGCCGGGGCAGGCCTTCTAAGGCTACTTGCGCGGGCCGCTGACGTGCCGGATTTTGCGACGCTTGAAGCGACGCTGTCCGATACGCAGAGAAAGGTGCGCGCGAGCTTCGTTCGGATTTTGGGGCACGATCCGGTGGTGGATTAAGCCGCCTCTTCGCGCGGAAGCAGGCATTGCGGCTCGAGCGGCAAGCGCACCATGACGATCGTACCTTTGCCGAGCGTAGAACGAATTCGCATGCGACCGCCGTGCAGCTCGACCAGTGACTTCGAGATTGCGAGACCGAGCCCCGAACCCTGGTGGCTCTTGGTCAGCTGGCTCTCCACTTGTTCGAAAGGACGCCCGAGACGCGCAAGAGCGTCCCGGGCAATGCCGATGCCGGTATCGGCGATGGAAAGAATGATGCAATGACTGGTCGCCCGCCCGCGAACCATGATCCGGCCGCCTGTCGGCGTAAATTTGATGGCATTGGAAAGCAGGTTGAGCGCCACCTGCTTAAGCGCACGGCGATCGGCTCGCAATTTCAACTGCGGCGATATTCGCGCGGTGACCTGCAATACCTTGTCTTCGGCGCGTGCGGACACGACACGCATTGCGTCGTTAAGCAGCGTATCAAGACCGATATCGTCGAAATCGAGCCGGATCCGGCCTGCCTCGATTTTCGACATGTCGAGGATATCGTTGATGACTTCGAGCAGATATTGCCCGCTGCCACGGATATCGCCGCAATACTCATTATACTTTTCGGCCCCGAGCGGCCCGAACATTCCAGACTCCATGATTTCGGAAAAGCCGATGATTGCGTTCAGTGGCGTACGCAGCTCGTGACTCATATTGGCCAGGAATTTTGACTTCGCTTGGTTTGCCTCTTCCGCCCGTGTCTTTTCTTCCGCGTATTTTTGCGCGAGCTCCGCAGAGCGCTGCTGCGACGCCCGGAGGTCGGCAACGGATGCCATCAGCCGCCTTTCACTGTCGACTAGCTTCTCTTCGTGGGTCTTCAATGCTGTGATATCGGTGCCTACCGAAACATATCCGCCGTCCTTGGTCCGCCTCTCGCTGATGTGGAGCCATCGGCCGTCATAGAGCTGAGCCTCGAACGTACGCGCACCTGGGATGCTCGGGCCTGCATTGATGATCTTGTTGCGAACGACCGGCTTGCTGCCCGCGGCAACTACCGACTCGTAGGATGCCCCAACGGTGATTGCTTCTTCAGGCAAGCGATGCAGTTCCTGAAAATTGGAGTTGCACAGCACGAGCCGGTTGTCGGCGTCCCATAGGACGAAGGCTTCCGGGATCGTTTCAATTGCGTCACGCAGGCGCATGTCCGCGGCGACAGTCTTCTCTACTAGGCTCTTCTGCTCGGTGATGTCGACCGCGATCCCGATGAGGTGCAGGCCCGGGTCGTTAGGCTGGCGCACCAGTTCGCAGCGAGCGCGAAGCCATACCCAATGGCCGTTCGCATGGCGCATGCGGAAGGCATGATCAATCGTGGTCGCAGTCGCGTCCGCAAGTTCGACGGCGAGGTCATAAAGGCGCACATCTTCGGGATGCACCAAGGAACTCACATCGCCGAATGACAACAGGTCATTCTTGTTCTCAAGCCCAAGGATATCGAACATCGATTGCGACCAGAAGATGCGACCGCGAGCGAGATCCCAATCCCAAAGGCCACAGCGGCCGCGGTTCAAGGCGGTATCGATGCGGCTGCGGACCGTTTCGTAAATAAGGTCTGCTTCCCGTGCCCGCGTCGCTTGCCAATGAAAGGCAAATCCAAGGATCAGGACGACGAAGCCGGTCGTTGAGGAGAGGGTGATTGTCA
>DASSYU010000264.1:0-2836 GCA_035703125.1 Pseudolabrys sp.
CGACCCGCTCCGGCAGCTCGTGGCCGTGCCGACGAAGGTGCGTCAGCTCGACTTCGACCAGCGCTTTGGCCTTGTCGAACTCATCCACAGCCGCGATCATGGGAAACATCAGGCGCAGTTCACGGCCGCCCGCTGCGCGCAACAGCGCCCGTACCTGGCTGCGCAGCAGGCCGGGACGATCAAGCCCGAGCCGGATGGCGCGCCAGCCCAGTGCTGGATTTTCCTCTTCGATATTTCGCAGGTAAGGCAGCACCTTGTCGCCGCCGATGTCGAGCGTTCGGAAGGTCACCGGTTTTTTCCCGGCGGCCTCGAGCACTGATCGGTAAAGCGAAAGCTGTTCGCCCGTCCGCGGCAGCGTGTCCGCAACCATGAACTGTAGTTCCGTACGGAACAGGCCGATGCCGGCCGCGCCGGTATCCTCGATATGCGGCAGGTCGATTGCGAGCCCCGCATTGATCATCAATTGGACCTTCTGGCCGTCTTTGGTTACGCACGGCCGATCGCGCAGCGCGCGGTATTGCGCCTGACGCCGCGCGCGCAACTTGACGCGCTCGCCGTACGACGCCTGCACGTCTTGCGGCGGGCGCATATGAATGTGCCCGGTCGAACCGTCGACGATGATGGCATCGCCGGATTCGACCAGGCCGGTCGCGTTCTCGATCTCGCCGACGGTGGGAATGCCCAGCGCACGTGCGACGATAGAAACGTGTGATGTCGGGCCGCCTTCTTCCAGCACCAACCCGCGCAATCTTTTGCGGTCATAGTCGAGCAGTGCCGCCGGGCCCATCGACCGCGCCACGACGATGGCGTTTTCCGGCATCTGTTCCTTGGTCGGTGCATGATCCTGCCCCATCAACACGCGCATCAGTCGGTTCGCAAGGTCGTCGAGGTCGTGCAGGCGGTCGCGCAGATAGTGGTCCGAGGCGCGCAACATCCGTGCACGCGTGTCCGATTGCACTCGCTCGACGCTCGCCTCGGCAGTGAGGCCGGTCACCACGGCTTCGCGGATCTTGTGCAGCCAACCCTGATCGTAGGAGAACATGCGATAGGCCTCGAGCACGTCGCGGTGCTCGCCGCCGTCGGCAACGTCGCGGTGCTCAACCAGTCGGTCGAGGTCGGCGCGCAGAGTCGCAATGGCGGCATCAAGCCGCTTGAGCTCGTGCGGCACGTCGTCAGCAATCACGTTGGTAATGACAACGCGCGGCTCGTGCAGCACGACGTGACCCAGGGCAATGCCGTCCGCCAGCGACGTGCCGATGAAGTGCATTGAATGGCGGGCGGCGGGCTCGGCACCGGGGCGGGCGAGAGACGACAGTTCGCCCGATGCAATCATTTCGGCGAGTACCATCGCCGTCGTCAGCAGCGCTTCTTCTTCTTCTTCGGTGTAGGTACGCCGCGCGCGGTTCTGCACGACCAGCACGCCGAGCGTGTTGCCGGCGCGCAGGATCGGCACGCCGAGGAAGGAGTGATAGATTTCTTCGCCGGTTTCCGGGCGGTAGGAGAAGGCCGGATGGGCCTGCGCGTCCGAGAGATTTATCGGGTTGGCTTCACCGGCGACCAGGCCGACCAGGCCTTCGTCCGGCTTCAGGACGGTCTGGTGGACGGCTTCGCGCCTGAGCCCTTCGGTGGCGTATAGCTCGAGCGTTCCGTCTACGCGCAGAACGTAGACAGAGCAGACTTCCGCCACCATATTGGCGGCGATCAGCACCACCACCTTGTCGAGACGGTCCTGCGCGCTGACCGGCTCCGCCATCACTTCGCGAAGCCTGCGCAACAGCACGCGCGGACCGCCCAGCGCGCCACGCATATTGAGATCCTTCAGCCGCGGCCTGGGCCGCAGCCCCATCTACGGCCTAATCATGTACGAATAGCGACCGTCGGCTCCGGATTCCGCGGCCGCTTATGCGTCAGGCTATAGCCAATGGCCCATGCAAGGGGCAAGCCAAAGTCCCGCGCAACCTGGGCTCTTTCCGAAGGCGGCCTGAAGGGGCTCGGTCATGGCCTATCAAGCCCGTAGAGCGTATGCAGGGTACGGACCGCAAGATCGGTCTGGGCGGCCTTGATCAGAACGGAGAACTTTATCTCCGAGGTGGTGATGGCGAGGATATTGATCTTCTGGCCGGACAAAGCCTTGAACGCCTTGGCGGCGACGCCGGCATGGCTGCGCATGCCGATGCCAATGACGGAAACCTTGGCGACATCGTTCGCCCCGTCCAGCCGCTCGTAGCCGATCGCGCCCTTGGCCTTGTCGAGGGTCATTCGCGCACGCTCATAGTCCGCGGATGGAACCGTGAAGGTGAGGTCGGTGGTCGCGCCGTCTCCCGAGACGTTCTGCACGATCATATCTACGTTGATGTTGTTGTCGGCGAGCGGGCCGAAGATCGCGGCCGCGACGCCGGGCTTGTCCTGAACCTTGCGGATCGAGATCTGAGCTTCGTCCTTGGAGAAGGCGATGCCGGTGACGACTTGCTGTTCCACGATGTCTCCTTCGTCGCAAATGAGTGTGCCGGCGGGCGGCTTCTTGGGATCGATGTCCTCGGGCTTATCGAAACTCGAGCGCACGAAGATGCGCACATTATGCACCATGCCGAGCTCGACTGAGCGCACCTGCATGACCTTGGCGCCGAGAGAGGCGAACTCGAGCATCTCTTCGTAGGCAATTTTGTCCATGCGGTGCGCTTGCGGCACCACGCGCGGATCCGTCGTGTAGACGCCGTCAACGTCCGTGTAGATGTCGCAGCGTTCGGCTCCGATCGCAGCAGCGATCGCGACTGCCGAGGTGTCGGATCCGCCGCGGCCCAACGTCGTGATGCGGCCGGTATCCCTGTGCATGCCC
>DASSYU010000405.1:0-13460 GCA_035703125.1 Pseudolabrys sp.
CCTGGCGAACAGTACCCGATGATCGGTGCGTCGGCGGCGATCTCCGGCACTATGGCTGCGGCGATGCGCTTCGCATTCCAGCGGGGCGGGCCGCTCGGATTGTTTCGCGGCGGAGACGATCGCGCCTACCGCGTGCCGGCAATACCGCTGACCGGGGTCTTGCGTGATCCGCGCGTGCTGCTGTTCCTGGTCGTCTGGTTCGGTATCAATATCCTCTTCGGGCTTGGCTCATTTCCTGTGACCGGCAGCGAACAGCCGGTGGCCTGGCAAGCGCATATCGGGGGATTTCTCGCCGGCCTGTTGTTGCTCTCTTGGTTCGATCGTACGCCGGATTTACCGCAACTTGAGGACCCTGCTGCAATGCCGCATTAGCCAATTGCGCAGTGCGGGGCTGACCTCACGGAATTGCGTGTTGACGGAACCGGGGGCCCGGCAGGATCGTTGCTTGTGGCCCAGACTCATGGGTCGTTCCTGTGAGATGGGGCATTTTGCACATGATCGCTTTTGAAAAGCGATCATGTGTCAGGGAGGCTGCCATGAACGTGAAGACGATCCTGGCCGCCAAGAAACGAAACTTGGGCGGCGACATCGTCTCTATCGAACCGACTGCCGATCTAGCAGCGGCGGCAAAGTTGCTTTCCGCACACCGCATCGGTGCAGTCGTCATTCTCGGCGCGGGAGGGCACCTCTCCGGCATATTGTCGGAACGCGATATTGTGCGTGCACTTTCCGAACATGGAGCAGCGGCACTGAACCTTTCAGTTGGTCAGGTGATGACACGCAATGTCGCGACCTGTACCGCGGATGAGTCGGTTGCCAGCATCATGGAGCGTATGACGGCGGGAAAATTCCGGCACATGCCGGTCGTCGTCGACGGGACACTCACCGGACTTATTTCAATCGGCGACGTTGTCAAACATCGCGTCGAAGAGATTGAAAGCGAATCCGAGGCGATGCGCGACTACATTCGCACTGCGTAACCTGCTTCATCCTGCGCCCGGTTCGCCCGGCTGCGAGAGCGCGGTCACCGCCTCGCTGACCGCATCAAGCGCTTTTGTGGTGGCCTCACTACCGATCGCCACGGCCTCGGCGGCGCGGTGGAAATCAAACCAGCCAATTCCGCCGAGCCGGGGGCTGATCAGGACATCGGGAGGATCGCCGGCAAGCCGCGCCCGCGTGATGCGGTCCTGCATGACGTTAAAGGCCTCTACCATGACGGTCGGCAGCCCGGGACGGCCGCGTCGGCCGAAGAACTGCCGTCGCAGCGAGCGTTCCCCGCTGAACATCCGGCGAAAGCCGTTGACCTTCGGAGGCTCTGCAGCGATGTCATTTTCGTCGGGGCCATGGCTTGCAATGATCGTACCCCGGCCGAACAGGTCTGAATTGAGATTGACCGCGATCACCAAACGCGCGCCGAGAGCGCGCGCGGCTGAGACCGGTACTGGATTGACCAGAGCGCCGTCGACCAGCCAGCGTCCGCCGATCAGCACAGGTGGGAAAATTCCCGGAAGCGAATACGACGCACGCAATGCTTCGCTCAGGCGGCCGCGTGTAAGCCAGATTTCATGCCCGGTGTTGAATTCCGTCGCAATCGCCGCGAAGCGGATCGGAAGATCTTCGACGCGGCTTTCCTTCAAGCCCGCTTCAAGTTGCGCAGCGAGATGGCCCCCACCGATCAGGCCGGAACCCGACAAGCTGATGTCGAGGTAGCCGAGCACGCCGCGCACCGTTAACGTGCGTGCCCAGTTGTCGAGGTTGTCCATTTCCTTGGCCGCGTAGCAGCCGCCGACGACAGCACCGATGGAAGTACCAACGATTACATCGGGCACGATACCGTGTGCTTCCAGGGTGCGGATCACGCCAATATGCGCAAAACCGCGAGCGGCGCCGCCACCTAGCGCAAGCCCGATGGTCGGACGCACCGTCGTCGGGTGGGGATGCGTCGAGGCTTCCGCCGCACGGTCGCTGTTGCGCGCTCGCGCGAATAGGCCCTCGAAAACCACGCGTCGTTTCTCCTATGCCCCGAGGTTTACGCAGAAGTGTATCGATCCAGCATTATTGCTGACGGAGTCTTGTGACAGAAACGTGACCGGAAGCCTGCGCCCGCAGCATTACCTAAACGTTAAATGCGGCATCAGCTCGATTGGTTCCTCAAGCGCCGAAGCGCGTGACGATGGCATCGAGTTTTGGCCGGTCACGGTCTTCGGGTGGTTTTGCCGGGCGGCCGATATGAACGAAGCCTGCAACGCGCTCATGCGGCGCAAGGCCAAGCGCATCGAGAACGCGCCGGTCGTAAGCATACCATTCCGTAATCCAGCTGGCCGCGTAGCCCAGGGCATGCGCGGCAAAGACGAGACTCATCGCGGAGGCGCCGGCGGAGAGCTGCTGCTCCCATTCGGGAATCTTCACGTGCGGACCGGCGCGGCTGACGACCGCAATGACAAGCGGCGCACGTGAGAGCCGCTTGCGCTCGAATTCGATCTGGTCGGGCGTGGCCTCGGGATGGTCGGCGCGATATGCGGCCGCGATTGTGTCGCCTGCGACGGCGCGTGCATTGCCCTCGAATACAATGAATCGCCAGGGCGCCAGCTTGCCGTGATCGGGGACCCGCGATGCGATCTTCAAAAGCGTCTCGATCTCGGACGGTGCCGGTGCCGGTCCCTGCAATTCCATCGGCTTGACCGAACGGCGGGTTTTCAGGAGTTCAAGAGCGTCGGGCATCGTTGACCTTTCGGGAATTGCGCTGTTGCGACTAGCACGGCGTTAACGAGGTCACAAACAAGCGGCCGACCGGCTTGAAATCGCCTCGATTTGAGCCGAAAACATCAGCGTCATGCACAGGGCTTCCGCGACCGCCGCCGTTTGCGGCCGGCTACGGCCGGCGCTTGGACTTATTCTGGCGTTGGTTGTGATCGATCCACCGCTCGCACACGCCCAGGCGCCCGCGCAGAATTCGCTGTTTTCGGCGGTGCCGTCGACGGTGCTGATCTCTCCGTCGCCCTCGACGCGCACCGATATCTTTGGGCCGAGCAGCCTGCCGCCAATGCCGCCCGCGCCGACTCGCAACGCAGCTCCTCCGACCACCGCATCGATTCCCCCAATTCCGGCGGGGCAGGTCGCACTGGCATTAAGCGCTCGTTTCGGCAATGACACGCAGCCGATCGGCGGTGGGCTGACATGGCGCGTTTACAATGCAAAAGCCGACACGAACGGTAACTTCAAGCTTGTGAAGGAAGACAAATCACCGACGCCGACGCTCGTCCTTCCCGCCGGAGCGTATATTGTCCACGTTGGTTTTGGACTCGCGACTGCCGTCAAGCCGGTCGATTTGCGCGGATCGACCGTGCGCGAAGAGTTCGACTTGCCGGCCGGCGGTCTGCGCATTGAAGGCAAGGTTGGGGACGTTCGCATCCCCGCTGGGCAGATTTCGTTTGACGTCTACAAGGGTAGCCAGTTTGAAGCGGGTGACCGGCGGCCGATCGCCGAGCACGTGATGACCAGTGGTGTCGTAGTCGTGCCCGAGGGCACTTACTACATCGTTTCGAATTACGGCGACGCCAATTCGGTTGTCCGTTCCGATATTCGTGTGCAGGCCGGAAAGCTTACTGACATCACCGTCACGCACCGTGCCGCAGCTATCACGCTGAAATTGGTCACCGATCGGGGCGGCGAAGCGCTCGCTAACACCGCGTGGTCCGTGCTGACGCCGGGCGGCGATGTGATCAAGGAATCGATCGGGGCATTTCCGCGCGTTATTTTGGCCGAAGGTGAATATCGCGCGATCGCGCGCAATGAAGGAAAGGTTTACGAGCGCGAATTCAAGGTTGTTACCGGCGTCGACGGCGATGTCGAGGTGTTGGCGCGCTAAGGCCGTGCGGTCCACCGAACTTTCTTGTACCGGACGGAATTATAGTTGTGCAGACAATTGCTAACGACCCCGTCATGGATGTTTTTTCCGCCCTGGATTTGAAAAAGACCGCTCTGCTTCTCGATGTGGACGGCACAATTGTCGACATCGGCCCGTCGCCGGACGAGGTGCATGTCTCGGATACACTGCTCCGCTCGCTCGCACGGCTGCACGAATTGTCCGGCGGTGCGATCGCATTGGTAAGCGGCCGGCGTATCGCCGATCTTGATCGTCTGTTTTCTCCGCTGGCGCTGCCCTCGATCGGCGGCCACGGCGCCGAGATGCGCGTCAATAACGGCGAGAGTTTTTATTGGGCGAAGCCGTTGGCCATCGATTTGCGCCGCAGGCTTGCAGACGCCGTCAGCATCGGGCCAGGCATTGTCGTTGAGGACAAGGACTATTCGCTCGCCCTGCACTACAGGAAGGCGCCAGAGCATGCCGAGCAATTGCGCCGTCACATCGCTGCCGCACGGACGGCATTTCCAGCCGAGCCGACCGAGTTGTTGCTCGGCAAAGCGATGTTCGAGGTCAAGCGGCCGGGGATCAGCAAAGGGGAGAGCATCCGCAAACTGATGACGCATGAGCCATTCAGCGGGCGCATGCCGGTTTTCATCGGTGACGATGTCACCGACGAGTCGGTTTTCGAAGTCTTGCCCGATATCGGCGGAAAGGGTTTTAGCGTTTCCCGATATTTTCCGGGGCTCGCCGGGGTTTTCAAGGATCCGGCGCAGGTGCGCAGCGCCCTGGATTCGCTGGCCGCAAACGGACAGGCGCGCGTATGACCGACTATGGACTCGATCTTGCGGTCGTCGGCAATGGCCGCACTGCCGCATTGCTCGAACCGTCGTCGCGGATCGTGTGGTGGTGCCTGCCGCGCTATGACGGCGATCCCGTGTTCTGCCGCTTGCTTTCCGGCGGCGAGGACAAAGGCTTTACTGACGTGGTGCTCGAAGGGCAGGTCGAGGTGCGCTCGAACTATGTTCGCAACACCGCGATCGTGGTGACCGATCTCATCGACGACAAGGGTGCCGGGGTGCGCGTCACCGACTTTGCCCCGCGCTTCCAGATTTACGGGCGTACGTTTCGTCCGCCGCAGATCATCCGCATAGTCGAGCCGATCGAAGGGATGCCGCGCGTCACCATTCGTTTTCGCACGACGCATCGCTACGGCGAACCGGTTGCATCGCGGTCGTCAGGCAGCAATCATATTCGCTACTGGCGCGACGACGTGCCGGTGAGGCTGACGACCGACGCGCCGCTCTCCTATGTCGAGAACGAAGCTTCGTTCATTTTGACGCGGCCGGTGCATATGGTCTTCGGTACGGACGAGCCATTCGAGGGCTCGCTCGAAACGACCTGTCGCGATTTTTGCGAGCGCACGCGCGACTATTGGCTCGAATGGGTGAGGCGGCTCGCCTTCTCGATCGACTGGCAGGACGAGATCATCCGAGCCGGCATCACGCTTAAGCTGTGCAGTTACGAGGAGACCGGCGCAATCGTCGCCGCACTCACAACCTCGATCCCCGAAGTGCCAAAATCGGGCCGCAACTGGGACTACCGCTTTTGCTGGATGCGCGACGCGTTCTTCGTCGTGCGCGCGTTGAATCGCATTGGCGCGACACGTACGATGGAAGACTTCATATCGTATATCCTGAGTGTTTCCGCAGGGCGGTCGGATGAGGTGCGTCCGCTCTACGGCGTCGTGCACACGGACTCCCTTGAGGAACGCACCGCGCCGTCGCTTATTGGCTACGGCGGTGATGGCCCAGTGCGCATCGGAAATGCGGCCGTCAATCAAAACCAGCACGATGTCTACGGCAGCATCATCATGGCCGCGACGCCAATGTTCTTCGACCGCAGGCTGCCTCGGCCAGGCGATGCATCGCTTTTTCATACGATCGAGCCGCTCGGCGAGCAGGCCGCGAAGCTCGCGCTCAAGCCCGATGCGGGCATCTGGGAGTACCGTGGACGCACGCGCGTGCACACGCATTCAGCCGCGATGTGCTGGGCGGGGTGTCAGCGCCTCGCAGCCATCGCAAACCATCTCAACTTGACCGAACGCGCCAACTATTGGAGCGGCATTGCCGACGGCATTGGAGAGGAGGTGCTCAAGCGCGCGTGGAACCCTAAGCGGAAGGCGTTTTCGGCCGCATTTGACAGCGAAGATCTTGATGCCAGCGCGCTTCTGCTTGCCGAGCTTGGCCTGGTATCGTCTGACGATCCACGTTTCGTGGCAACCGTTGAGGCTATCGGGCTTGAACTTCGGCGCGGTTTTCACGTTATGAGGTATGTCGCTGCTGATGATTTTGGCCTTCCGGAATCGGCTTTTTTGATTTGCCGGTTCTGGCTGGTCGATGCATTGTGGGAAATTGGGCGTCAGGACGAGGCGCGCGACATGTTCGTCGACGCGCTTCGAATGCGAAATCGATATGGCCTTTTGTCGGAGGACGTGCACCCCGTGACCGGAAAATTGTGGGGGAATTTTCCGCAGACCTATTCGATGTCAGGATTGATTTTGACGGCAATCAAGCTGTCGCGAAGCTGGGGAGACCGGTATTGGCGCGGCTCGTCGTAGTCTCAAACAGGGTCGCTGTGCCTGATCGAGGGGCACGCCCCGGCGGGCTCGAAGTAGCTATTCGGCCAGCGCTCAAGCGGCATGGCGGCCTGTGGTTTGGTTGGAGCGGCCGCGTCGCCGAAAATACGCCGCGCGCCGTTAAATCCGCGACGCACGACAAGATCACCTATGCGACAGTCGACCTGAGCAAGGACGACTATCAGGAATTCTACAACGGCTTCGCCAATCGCGTGCTGTGGCCGATCCTGCATTACCGGCTCGACCTTGCCGAATTCACCCGGCGCGATCTCGGCGGCTATTTCCGGGTCAATCAATACTTCGCCACGCAGCTTGAATCACTGCTGCAGCCGGACGACGTTATCTGGGTCCATGACTACCATTTGATTCCGTTGGCTAAGGCGTTGCGTGATCGCGGCCGCAACAACAAAATTGGCTTCTTTATCCATATCCCTTTTCCGCCGCCTGAAATCCTCACTGCGTTGCCAAATCACGACCAGCTCATTCCTGCGCTGTGCCACTACGATCTGGTCGGCTTCCAGACCGAAGTCGATGCTGCCAATTTCTCGCGTTACATCGCCAATGAGTGCGGGTTGCCTTGGGCAAGCGGCAATAGCTTCCACTTTGGCAATCGTGTGGTGCAGGTCGGCACCTTTCCAGTCGGTGTTGAGACTGAGGCCTTCGCACGGCTCGCCCGCCGCGCCGTTGAAACGCATTTCGTCCGTGAGGTGCTGGAGAGCCTCTCCGGCCGCGCCATGATTATCGGTGTCGACCGGCTCGACTACAGCAAGGGGATCCCCGAGCGCATGTTCGCGTTCGAGCGCTTCCTCGCCAACTTTCCCGACTGGCGCGGCAAAGTCACTTATCTCCAGATCACACCGCGCAGCCGGACCGGCATCCCCGAATATGCCGATATGGGTCGGGCGGTAGGCGAGGCGGTCGGACGGATCAACGGCGCTTACGGCGAGGCATCATGGACGCCGGTGCGCTACATCAACAAGGCGCATAGCCGTACAGCGCTTGCGGGTCTCTATCGCGCCGCCCGCGCGGGCCTGGTCACGCCTTTGCGCGACGGCATGAACCTCGTCGCAAAGGAATTCGTCGCCGCGCAAAATCCGGACGATCCGGGCGTGCTCATCCTCTCGCGTTTTGCAGGCGCCGCGCACGAATGCGCAGCAGCCCTGCTGGTCAATCCCTACGATCCGGAAGGTGTCGGCAACGCAATCAATCGTGCCTTGTCGATGCCGCTCGAAGAGCGCCGCCAGCGCCATGCCGCCACCTTCAAAGTGCTGGTGCGCAATGATCTCAGCCATTGGGCTGAGCGTTTCCTGCGCATGCTCGATCATCCTCCGGGCAGCGCCGATACGCTGCCACTCGCGCGCGCAGCCGGCCGGCGCTGAACGCGCCCGGCTCACCGCCTCAAAGGGCCGGCATCACGCCTTGGTCCGCCGCAGGTCGGGAGGAGTTGCTTCGTCGACCAGCGACTTAAATGCAGCATCGAGTGGCAGCACGTCCTGACTGTCTTTGCCGAGACGGCGAATAGAGACCGTGTGCTCGGTAGCTTCTTTTTTTCCAACAACGAGCATGACCGGGACCTTCGCGAGCGAGTGCTCGCGAACCTTGTAGTTGATCTTCTCATTTCGAAGGTCGGAATCCGCCCGAAGTCCGAGCTTGCGCGCGGTAACCACCACCTCGCGCGCATAGTCGTCGGCATCCGACGTGATGGTGGCGATTACCGCTTGCTTGGGCGAGAGCCACAGCGGCAGGTGGCCGGCATAGTGTTCGAGCAGAACGCCAAGGAAGCGCTCCATGGATCCGCAAATTGCGCGGTGGATCATCACCGGCGTTTTCTTTGATCCGTCTGCGGCGATGTAGAAGGCCTCGAAGCGCTCCGGCAAATTGAAGTCAACTTGCGTGGTGCCGCATTGCCAGTCGCGGCCGATGGCATCGCGCAGCACATATTCGAATTTTGGCCCGTAGAAAGCGCCTTCGCCGGGATTGATCGCGGTCTTGATACGCTGGTTATGGCCCTGCGCCTCGATGCGCTTGAGCACGTCGCGCATAATAGTTTCGGCGTGATCCCAGGCTTCGTCGGAGCCGACGCGTTTTTCCGGGCGCGTCGAGAGCTTAACGGTGAGCTCGCCGGTGAATCCAAAATCGGTATAGGTCGACAGGATCAGATCGTTGATCTTCAGGCACTCGTCGGCCATCTGCTCTTCCGTGCAGAACACGTGCGCATCGTCCTGCGTGAAGCCGCGAACGCGCAGGAGGCCATGCAGGGCGCCCGACGGCTCATAGCGGTGCACGGCGCCAAATTCCGCCAGCCGCAGAGGCAGATCGCGATAGGACTTGAGACCGTGCTTGAAGATCTGAATATGGCCGGGGCAATTCATCGGTTTAATCGCGAAGATGCGCTCGTCTTCGGTTCCTTCGCCGGCGGAGGTCGCCTGGAACATGTTTTCTCGGAACCAGCCCCAGTGGCCCGAGGTTTCCCATAGCGACTTGTCAAGCAATTGCGGTGCGTTGACCTCCTGGTAGTCGCCCTTCAGTCGCCGCCGCATATAGGCGACAATCTCCTGGAAGATCGTCCAGCCGCCGGCATGCCAGAACACAGTGCCCGGGCCCTCTTCCTGGAAATGGAAGAGGTCCATTTCACGGCCGAGTTTTCGGTGGTCGCGCTTCTCGGCTTCCTCAAGCTGATGAAGATAGATGTCGAGTTCGTCCTGCTTCGCAAAGGCGGTGCCGTAAATGCGGGTAAGCATTGGATTTTTGGAATCGCCGCGCCAATATGCGCCCGCAACCTTCATCAGCTTGAATGCACTGCCGACCTTGCCGACCGACGTCATATGCGGGCCGCGGCAGAGGTCGAACCAGTCGCCTTGCTTGTAGATCCTGATCTGCTGGTCGGCGGGGATGGCGTCGATCAGCTCGACCTTGAAGGCCTCGCCCATGTCACGGAAAGTTTTCTTCGCCTTGTCGCGCGTCCAAACCTCCTTGGTGAAGGGTTTGTCGCGCGCGATGATCTCACGCATTTTCTTTTCAATGACCGGCAGGTCTTCCGGCGTGAACGGCTGGTTGCGGAAGAAGTCGTAGTAGAAGCCGTTCTCGATTACCGGGCCGATGGTGACTTGCGTCCCCGGCCAGAGTGTTTGCACGGCTTCGGCGAGCACGTGCGCGGCGTCGTGCCGGATGAGCTCGAGTGCGCGCGGATCTTCGCGCGAAATGAATTCGATCCTGGCGTCGCACTCGATCGGGTCGGTGATGTCGGCGAGCGTACCGTCGAGCGCCATGGCCACCGTGCGTTTGGCCAAAGAGGGCGAGATGCCTTTGGCGACGTCGAGACCGGTTATGCCTGAGGGGTATTCGCGGCGTGCGCCATCGGGGAAGGTCAGCACGACCATCAGAGTCTCCTGTGCTCACTCGCTGCCTACGAATGCAGGTAAGCGTGGAACTCGATATACCAGCCAAATCGCGCCGCGCAACTAGACGGGCGGGATATCGTGGTCGCGCCGCCAGCGTCCGTATCTCCATGGCAGGTACCAACGGGACTGCTGGGACAGGGCGGTCGGCACGAAATCGAGTCCCGACGTTCCCCATGGATGGCATCGCAAGATACGAGCGAGGGCCATCCAGCCGCCTGCCCAAAGGCCGAAGCGGTCAATGGCTTCGTCCGCGTATTCCGAGCAGCTCGGTAAATGCCGGCAGCGCGGCCCGATCAGTGGTGACAGAGTGATCCGATATAGCGTGACGAGGCCACGTCCGGCCAGTCGTGGCAGCCGGGCAAGCGCTTGATGGTTCGTATCGAAGACCATTCAAGTTCCAGTGGAGGTTTAGATTGGCCCGTTCGAGCCGGAAGTTCCATCCAAGCCAACTCAATGGAACTTCTTGCCTTTCCGGGGGCATAGCGACTTTTTTACACTAGACCCGAATCTCGCAACTGCACTAAGACGTACTTGCGCGGGGGTATTTAGCGCCGCCAAAGCCCAGCAGAACGTGGACAAACCACGCCAGAAGACGGGCTTGGTGGTGAGATAGGGGTAGAATGAACCGGTCCTTTTCGATCGCAGCGCTCGCTTTGGCGGCGCCACTGGCTTTATTGCCAGGGTCTCTCCGCGCGTCCGATCGAGCGCTACCGATGCGCTTTGAATTGCGTGTGCAGGGGCCCGCTGAGGTTTGCGGCAAAAACTGCAAGACATTTATCGCGGCATCAGGTGCGATCACTGCGGACACGCCACGTCATTTTCTTCTGTTCGCGCAAAAACACGACGTCGATGGTGCGACCGTCGTCCTCAATTCTGATGGCGGCTCGGTGCACGGTGCGATCGCCCTCGGGAGAGAATTGCGCAAACTAAAGCTCGCGACCACAGTCGGCAGCCTTGTCGATCTTCCCGCGGACCGTGAAGAGCAACCGCGCGTAACGTTCTCGCCACAAGCTGATTGCGAGTCGATGTGCGCCTTTGTGCTGCTTGGCGGCGTGCGCCGGACAGTGCCGGCAGAGTCGCGCGTGATGGTGCACCAAATTTGGCTTGGCGATCGCCGCGAAGATCCGACCGCCGCAGGATACTCGGCTGAGGATCTGGTGTTGGTTCAGCGAGATATTGGACGGCTTGCGCGCTACACCGCCGACATGGGTGCGTCCGCCGACTTGCTTGAAGTGGCGCTACGTATTCCGCCCTGGGAGCCGATGCACGCGCTCACACGCGACGAGTTACGGCATACCAAGTTGACAACGGAAGATGCCGATGTCTCGGTAGCAGCCGCGACTGTCGCAACTTCTTCGCCAGGGCTGGTGCCGCAGCCAGTTTCGCGCGCGACCAGTGGTCTGCAGGCAGCCCCCATTAGTGAGCAAAGGTGGTCGCTGGTAGATCGTGCCGGCGTGGCAACGCTTGCTCGCCGTCATCCGCTAACTGTGGAAGGCGAGGAGATCGGAAGCTTTGATCTTGTTGTGGCTTGTAGTCCGGGTGCTGATAGCTACGACGTCAGTTACATCGAGCGACGGCATCGTGGGGAGCAGACACCGCTTCCTGCAGCGCTCGACTCGATCAGCCTGCGCGTCGGCAGCAATTCGGCGGCACTGAAAGTCGTCTCGACTGAGCGGCGTAGCGCGCCGGATGAGCTTTTGACTCATGCAACGGCACGCGTTCCTTCCACGCTGATCGGTGTTTTTGCGGCTATGGGCAGCCACTCGATGGTGATCAAGACGCAGAGCGCCCAACTCGTTACTGGAATTCGCCTCGGCAATACGGGCGCCTCACAGAACTTGCCACGTCTCTCGGCAGGATGCCGCAAGCCAGTTGGCGACAGGGCTGAGTTACCGCGGGCAAAGACCGGCGGTTTGGCTGCAGCGAAGTAACTATTCGGCGGCCTGCGTTCGTCTGGTGGCCGACCTCGCCTCGATCTGGTCCAGCGCAGACACCACGGCATCAAAGGTGAGCATGGTCGAGGCGTGGCGCGCCTTGTAGTCCCGCACTGGCTCGAGCACTGCAATGTCGGCCCATTTGCCGGCCGGTGGGGGGCCATTTTCCTTCAGCATCTTTCGCACTGTCTCCCGCAGCTCACGCAATTCGGCGGGTTTTGCGCCGATTACGTGCTTCGCCATGATCGAGGACGATGCCTGCCCAAGCGCGCAGGCCTTGACGTCGTGAGCGAAGTCGCTCACGGCGCCGTCACTGACTTTCAGGTCCACCGTGACCGTGGATCCACAGAGCTTTGAGTGCGCCGTCGCCGTCGCGTCGGGCGCGGGGAGCCGGCCCAAACGGGGGATGTTGCCCGCCAGGTCGAGGATTCGGGCGTTATAAACGTCGTTAAGCATGTGTGATCTACCGAATATCCAACACCGGCGGATTGCCTCGGCCGTGCAAAAGAATATATAGGGGCTGACCCGATGGCACGAGAAGGGGTTCTCGGCGCCGTGCATGGCGTCAAGCCGTGTTGGAATGGGAATGCAGCGTCCAGATACCACGGCCGGACGAAAATGGTCTTGCCATGCAGCGACCGACGCGGCCACCCCGGTGACACATCCGGCACCGCCTTTACGGGCGAGCGCCGGTCGAACGGAGAGACCCGTCATGGACGCAAAGAATACCAACGTTAAGCCGTGGCCGAAGCAAGGCTTGTCCGATCACGTGCGGGCGGCGCCTGCCCCGGTCGAACCGCGGCCGTCGCGCGAGCAGGCGGAAGCCGCCGTTCGCACACTCATTGCCTATGCCGGCGATGATCCGACCCGCGAAGGCCTGATCGAGACGCCAAAGCGTGTCGTCGGCGCCTACGACGAAATCTATCAGGGGTATCGTGAGTGCCCTGTCGAGGTTCTCGACCGCACATTCAGCGAAACTGGCGGCTATGACGATTTCGTTCTGGTGCGCGACATCAGCTTCAATTCGCATTGCGAGCATCACATGATGCCGTTTTACGGTAGGGCGCACGTCGCCTATATGCCGGTCGACCGTGTTGTCGGTCTGTCAAAGCTCGCTCGGCTGGTCGATGTCTACGCGCGCCGCCTGCAGACGCAGGAGCATCTCACCTCGCAGATCGCGACTGCCATCGACGAGATTTTGAAGCCGCGCGGTGTTGCGGTCATGATCGAAGCCGAGCATATGTGTATGTCGCTGCGTGGCGTGGAAAAACCGGGTGCGCTGACGGTGACGACGCATTTCGCCGGCGCGTTCCGCGACGATGCCACTGAGCAGGTGCGCTTCATGACGATGTTGCGCGGCGCTCAGCGGTAGCAGCGCGTTAGTATCCAGCCTCGGACGAAGTGATTGCCGGGCCTGGCCCGGCAATCACTGATGACAGTGACTATTGGCGCTCGTTTTCCATGACGAATAAACCAGATGACATCGAGGAAGGCCTGGCCTTCACACCGAAATTCGACGCGAACGGGTTGGTCACCGTGGTTGTGACGGACGCCAAATCGGGCGATGTGCTGATGGTTGCTCACATGAACGAGGAGGCCATCAGAAAAACCGTTGCGAGCGGAGA
>DASSYU010000439.1:0-2235 GCA_035703125.1 Pseudolabrys sp.
AGCCACGCCATCGATCTGCCGAAGAAAGTTCGCGCCCTCGCGCTCAAGCATGCGTTGTCTTCGAAAGCCAAGGACGGCGGCATCATCGTTCTCGAGAAGGCGTCAATGAAGGACGCGAAGACCAAGGCGCTTGCCAAGCAATTCGGCAAGCTCGGCCTGGCGAACGCATTGATCATCGACGGCGCGGAGATCGACGCCAATTTCCGTTCCGCAGCGCGCAATATCCCGAATATCGACGTGCTGCCGGTGCAGGGTATCAACGTCTACGACATCTTGCGGCGCAAGACTTTGGTGTTGACCAAGGCCGCGCTCGATGCGCTGGAGGCGCGATTCAAATGAGCACAAGCGATCCGCGCCACTACGACGTCATCATCGCCCCGGTGATCACCGAAAAGGCGACCATGGGGTCGGAACACAACAAGGTGACGTTCAAGGTCGCCAAGGACGCCACCAAGCCGCAGATTAAAGAAGCGGTGGAGAAGCTGTTCGACGTCAAGGTCAAGAGCGTCAACACGCTCACCCGGCCTGGCAAGTGGAAAGTATTCCGCAACAAGATCGGGCAGCAGTCCGATGTCAAGCGCGCGATCGTGACGCTCGAAGAGGGTCACAGGATCGACGTGACCACGGGCTTGTAAGGGAGCGTTGCGATGGCGTTGAAAACTTACAATCCGGTGACGCCGGGCCAGCGCCAGCTGGTGACCGTCGACCGCTCGACCCTGTACAAGGGTCCGCCGGTGAAGTCATTGACTGAGGGACAAAACTCGACCGGCGGCCGCAACAACCACGGCCGGATCACCTCGCGTTTTCGCGGCGGTGGCCACAAGCAGGCCTATCGGCGGATCGATTTCCGCCGGACGAAGTTTGACGTGCCGGCGACGGTTGAGCGCCTGGAATATGATCCGAACCGCACCGCATTCATCGCGCTGATCAAGTATCAGGACGGCGAGCTTGCCTATATTCTAGCGCCGCAGCGGCTTGCGCCAGGCGACTCCATTATCGCCTCGGAGCATGCCGACGTGAAGCCTGGCAACGCGATGCCGGTTGCGAATATCCCGGTTGGCACGATTGTACACAACGTTGAGATCAAGATCGGCAAGGGCGGACAGATCGCGCGCTCGGCCGGCAGTTACGTGCAGATCGTCGGCCGCGACCAGGACTATGTGATCCTGCGTTTGAGCACGACCGAGCAGCGTCTCGTGCACGGCCGCTGCATGGCGACAGTTGGCGCGGTTTCCAACCCCGACAACATGAATACCACCATCGGCAAGGCCGGACGCCATCGTTGGAAGGGCCGCATGCCGCACAACCGCGGCATCACCATGAATCCGGTCGATCATCCGCATGGCGGCCGCACCAAGGGTGGCAAGCACTGGGTCACGCCGTGGGGCTTCCCGACCAAAGGCAAGAAGACCCGCAAGAACAAGCGTACGGAGCGCTTCATCGTTGCGAGCCGGCACGATCGCAAGAAGAAGCAGCAGTAAGGACAGAGAGCTATGACGCGTTCAAGTTGGAAGGGCCCGTTCGTCGACGGTTATCTGCTGCGCAAGGCGGAAGCCGCGCGCGCATCCGGTCGTCACGAGATGATCAAGATATGGAGCCGCCGCTCGACGATCCTGCCGCAGTTCGTCGGACTCAACTTCGGTGTCTACAACGGCCAGAAGCACATCCCGGTGCTGGTGACCGAGGAAATGGTCGGCCACAAGTTTGGCGAGTTCGCGCCGAGCCGGATGTTCTATGGCCATTCGTCCGACCGTAAGGCCAAGCGCGCGGGCGCGCCTGCGGCACCGGGCGCTCCGGCGCCGGCGGCAGCACCGGCTGCTCCGGCGGCAAGCTAAGGGATAAAGAGCAACGTCATGGGCAAGCGCCAACGCGAACGGGACCTCGGCGAAAACGAGGCCAAGGCTGTGACCAAGATGCTGCGGATCTCTCCGCAAAAGCTCAACCTCGTCGCGCAATTGATCCGCGGCAAGAAGGTTGCGAGCGCGCTCGCCGACCTTGAGTTTTCGCGCAAACGCATCGCCAAAGACGTGCGCAAGTGCCTGGAATCGGCGATCGCGAACGCCGAGAACAATCACGATCTCGACGTCGACGATCTCGTCGTTGCAGAGGCGCATGTCGGCAAGGCGCTCGTGATCAAGCGATTCACCCCGCGCGGCCGCGGCCGTGTCGGACGCATTTTCAAGCCGTTTTCTCACCTGACGATCGTCGTGCGTCAGGTCGAGGCGCGGGCGGAAG
>DASSYU010000339.1:0-2016 GCA_035703125.1 Pseudolabrys sp.
TTGGCCTCAGCATGAGCCAGCTTCCGTCGCTCGATGCCGAGGGGCCGGCCGTCCAGCTTGCGCCGGTCGCCGTTGAAGACCTCCTGCTGCGGCCCAGCGTGAAGATCGATTACCCACGGCTTGAGAATTATGTAAGCGCAAGAGCCATCGTCGTGACGGGCGGCGGTGGTTCGATCGGTTCCGAAATCTGCGACCGCATTGTCACTTTCGGCGCGAGCCGCCTGCTGGTGGTCGAGCATTCCGAGCCGGCGCTGCACGCCGTTGTGGAAACACTGAAGGCGAAGCAAAGCTCGACCGAAATCCTGGGTCGGATCGCCGACATCCGCGACCGCCCGAGGATCACCGGCCTCGTTGCGCAATTCAAGCCGGACATTGTTTTTCATGCGGCTGCGCTCAAGCACGTGCCGATGCTCGAGCAGGATTGGGATGAAGGCATCAAGACCAATGTGTTCGGTTCGATCAACGTCGCCGATGCTGCGGCAGCTGCCGGTGCCGCGGCGATGGTGATGATCTCGACCGACAAGGCGATCGAGCCCGTTTCCGTGCTGGGCGCGACCAAACGCCTGGCGGAGATGTATTGCCAGGCGCTCGACGGCGAATTATCGCGCCGCAGCCAGCATCCGATGCGGCTCATATCGGTGCGTTTCGGCAATGTGCTCGCTTCCAACGGCTCGGTCGTTCCGAAGTTCAAGGCGCAGATTGAAGCGGGCGGTCCGGTGACCGTGACGCATCCCGACATGGTCCGTTACTTCATGACGATTCGGGAGGCCTGCGACCTCGTCGTTACGGCTGCGAGTCATGCTTCGGAGCAATCGAACGGAGATGCATCGGTCTATGTCCTCAACATGGGACAGCCGGTAAAGATCGTCGAATTGGCCGAACGCATTATTCGGCTCAGCGGCCTTGAGCCGGAACGTGACATCAAGATTACCTTCACCGGCATCCGTCCGGGCGAACGTTTAAACGAGATCCTTTTTGCGCGTGGCGAGGAGACATCCGAGATCGGCATTCCCGGCATCGTCGCCGCCAAGCCTGTTTCACCCTCGCTCGAGACGATCCGCGCCTGGGTGGCGGCCCTGGAGCAGGGTGTCACGCGCGGCGAGCGCGCGGCGATCTACAATGTCTTGCGCGATGCAGTTCCGGAATTTCGCGGCGAAGCGGCATGACGAGAGCGGCAGTGGATCTCACCACATTCTTCAAAGCTGAATTCGCCGAGCACAACGAGGTCGCGCGCCATACTGAAGCGGCATTGTCCAAGGCCTTCGCAAAACTTGTACAGGCTTGCGCGACATCGATCCGCGGCGGCGGCAAGCTGATGTTTTTCGGCAATGGCGGCAGCGCGGCGGACGCACAGCATCTCGCGACCGAGTTGACCGTTCGCTACAAGAAAGATCGCGCCGCGATCGCGGCGATTGCGTTGACGACCGACAGCTCGGCACTCACGGCTGTCGGCAACGATCTGGGGTTTGAAAAAATATTTGCTCGGCAGATCGAGGCGCTGGGCCGGAACGGCGATGTTGCGGTCGCCATCTCGACCTCCGGTAAAAGCGCGAATGTCATCGCGGGCCTGCAGCAGGCGAAAGCGATGGGCCTCGTCACGGCGGCGTTTGGCGCTAACGACGGCGGCTCCATGCCGACGCATGCCGACCACCTTTTACTTGTCCCGTCGGTGACGACCGCCCGCATCCAGGAAATGCACATATTGCTAGGCCAAATGCTTTGTGGAGCTCTCGAAATCGAGCTGGGATTGGCTGCCGCCCGTTAGTTTTCCTGAAAAAACAGGCATTTACCTGTTTTACATCCTGAAAATCACATTCCTTATGCTGAAAAGTCTTGACTCCCCCCGGCCGAGGACTTTCCTTTTCCGGCCATGGAGAAACGACCAATGAACGCAACAATCCTGCCTGGCCCCGGTGCCAAATCGCGTGCCTCGCGCACGCGGGAAGGTGACGGTCACAGCATCCAATCCGTCGACCGCGCTTTGTTTCTGCTCGAGACCATCGCGGAAGCGGGCGG
>DASSYU010000175.1:0-5112 GCA_035703125.1 Pseudolabrys sp.
GCCCGCCGAACGGTTTTTCTGCCGGTGACAGCATTGGTCGAGGACTACTTCGGCATCAGGGGAATGATGGATTCCGAAGCGCTTGCTCGCTTGATGCGCGAGCGACCTGTCGTCAACAGCGTGAACCTGAGTTTTGACCAGAATCGGCGTGGCGAGTTCTATACCGCGATCAAGAACATACCCGCCGTCAGTGGCTTGGGCCTGCAGCGCGTTTCTCTCGCAAACTTTCGCCAGACGATTGCGCTGCTGGTTACCACGATGGCCAGCATTTATACCGGATTGGCAGCGGTAATTGCTTTCGGCGTCATCTACAACAGCGCGCGCATTTCACTGTCGGAGCGGGCTCGGGAATTGGCGAGCTTGCGCGTCCTTGGATTTACCGCAGTGGAAGTGCTGTGGATCCTGCTGCTCGAACTCGCGCTTCTCACGCTGCTTGCTCAGCCGCCCGGGTGGGTGATGGGTTATGGCCTTGCCTGGCTCATGAAGACGCAGCTTGCCGGCGAACTGATGCGGGTACGCCTAGTGGTTACGTCGTCGACTTACGTCTATGCCAGCGCCATCGTCATTGTTGCGGCGATCATTTCCGGCCTGGTTGTTCGCGAGCGTATCAATCGGCTTGACCTCGTCGCGGTCCTGAAGACAAGAGACTGAACCATGCCAACAAATTGGACTAAACGGGCGACGCTAGGTGCGGTTTTGGCACTGATCGTTGGCGGCCTTATATGGTTCGCCTGGCCGGCGCCGATCCCCGTGGATCTTGCGACAATTGCCAGGGGACCGATGGAAGTGACTGTCGACGACGAGGCAAAGACCCATGTGCGCCACATCTATACCGTCTCCGCGCCGATTGCAGGGAAGGTTCTGAGGATTTCCCATCCGTTCGGCGAAAAAGGTGTGATTTCAGTACACATTGGCGACCAGGTGAAGGCGGCTGAAACTATCGTCGCCGTCATGCAGCCGACGACTCCGAGTTTTCTCGACGTACGCTCGCGCGAAGAACTGCAGGCGATGCTGACCGCCGCAGATGCGGGAGTGACACTTGCGGAGGCGGAGGTTCGACGCATCGAAGCGGCGCTGGAATTCGCGCGCAGCGAACTCCGTCGATCCGAAGCGCTGGCGCGCACGAGTTCGATTCCCGAAAGAAGTCTGGAAAAGGCCCGTCTGGATGTGGTGACGAATGAGGCCGCGCTCGCCAGTGCAAAGGCGCAACACGATGTCCGGCGAAGTGAACGTGCCAGCGTCGCGGCGCGTCTGATCAACCCGCTGAATGCCGCACCGGAGTCGAGTTCCGATTGCTGCATTCAGCTTCGTGCGCCCGTGACTGGTGTCGTATTGAAAATCGTTCAGGAAAGCGAAGCCGTGGTTTTACCCGGCGCACCTTTGATCGAGATCGGCGATCCGCAGGATCTCGAAGTGGTTGCGGATTTGCTTTCTACCGATGCCGTTCAGATCAAAGTCGGTGCTCCGGTGCGGATCGATGGATGGGGCGGCATTTCGATCATGGGGCGCGTCGTCAGGGTCGATCCGGCAGGCTTTCTCAAGGTGTCGGCACTAGGCATCGAGGAGCAGCGGGTCCGCACGACGATCGATTTTTCCGGTCCTCCCGAGGAATGGTCACGGCTCGGACATGATTACCGCGTGATCGTGCATGTCACAGTGTGGGGCACAGATGATGTGCTGCAGGTGCCGGTGGCCGCTCTTTTTCGTCAGGGCAATCAATGGGCGGTGTATACCGTGAAGAGCGGACGGGCTCTAATCACGCAGGTTGCAATTGGCCACCGCAATAACCGGACCGCGGAGGTGATCTCAGGCCTGGCGGTTGGAGACACCGTCGTCCTGCATCCGAGCGACAGGATCAAAAATGAGTCACGGGTCAGCCAGCGTCAGACGGACTGAGCCTGTCAAAGCGTTTGCGCGGGACTATGCCTCAAGCACGTAAGTTCCAGGCGCATCATCGAGAGACTTGCGGCCGGCTGCCATTTTAGGCGGCGCCACCTTTTCCGAAGACTGTCGGACAAGCCAATCGCGCCAGCAGGGCCACCACGATCCCTCGTGCTGCACGGCAGCTTTCTGCCACGCGTCAGGATCCACGTATGTCTCCTGTTCCCTGTGCGTTGCGATCTGATGGTGACGGTTTGGACGTCCTGGCGGGTTGACGACCCCGGCGTTGTGCCCACCGTTCGACAAGACAAAAGTCACGTCTGCATGCGTAAGCATCTGGATCTTGTATACCGATCGCCATGGCGCGACGTGATCGGTGAGAGTGCTGACCGCAAAGATCGGAATGTGAATGTCGCGCAAGGAGACCGGACGCCCGCCGACTTCGTAACGGCCACCAGCCAGGTCATTGTTGAGAAAGAAACGTCGCAGATATTCCGAATGCATGCGGTAAGGCATGCGTGTTGCATCGGCATTCCATGCCAGGAGGTCGAACATCGGTAGCCGCTCGCCCATCAGATAGCTGTGTACGATTTTCGACCAGATGAGGTCGTTTGACCGCAAGAGTTGGAAGGCGCCAGCCATCTGTTTTGTGTCGAGCAAACCTTGATCCGCCATCATGTGTTCGAGAAAGCTCACCTGGGCTTCATCGATAAACAAAGTCAGTTCGCCGGCTTCCGTGAAGTCGGTCTGCGCCGCGAACAGGGTCACGCTCTTCAATAGGTCGTCACCATCGCGTGCCATTGCGGCGGCAACGGTCGATAACAGCGTTCCACCAAGGCAATAGCCGACCGCATGAATCTTGCGGTTAGGAATTATTGCTTTCATTGCATCAAGCGCGGCCTCGGCGCCCAGCTTTGCGTAGTCGGCCAGTCCGAGATCGCGGTCGTCTGCCGTGGGATTCTTCCAGGAAATCATAAAGACCGTGAAGCCCTGCTGGGTGAGGTAACGGACCAGCGAGTTCTCGGGAGAAAGATCGAGAATGTAGTATTTCATGATCCATGCCGGCACGATGAGGATTGGCTCGGCGTAGACAGTGTCTGTGGCCGGCGCGTACTGCAGCAGCTCGATAAGCCGATTGCGAAAAACGACCTTGCCCGTCGTGACGGCAACGTCGCGGCCGACTTTGTAGGCACCGGTCCCCACTGGTTTTTCGCCGGTTACAGCCCGCCGCCAGTCCTCCCAGAAATTGAATGCGCCGCGAACGAAGTTCATGCCTCCCTGTTTTAAAGTGGCATCGATAACGGCGGGATTCGTTAGAGGGAAATTGACCGGCGAAAACACGTCGAGGATTTGCCGCGCGGCGAAGGACACAACATCTTGATGATGCTTCGAAACACCTTCGACGTCTGTCGTCGCGTTGTGCCACCATTGTTGCGAGAGCAGGAAACCCTGGTACATCGCGTTGAAGGGCCAGTGCTGCCAAGCTTCGCCGCGAAAGCGGGCGTCCTGCGCAAGCGGCTCGATACAATCAGGGCAGGTTGGGTCCGTGCATGCGCGGACGCAATATTGAACATAACGCGCCCATTTGTCGGCGGCTTTCCCGACGAGCTCAATTTGCTTGTCGGGAGAGAATAACAAATGTTGGAGCCAGTCGGTATAAGCCTGCGTCAGGGCGGCCGGCGAAATGCCGCCGGTGAGGCGCGCAACCGCCGCATGCAGCGGGCGATCGAGGGATTGAACATCCGCTTTCGCCGGCGAGGCATGCAAAGATGCCACGGCATCTTTGGTCGTGTCAGAGCGCGCCTTGTCCACCGGTCGGGCGTGCTTGAGAAGATCGAAGCTGACAGCCATTTGTCACGTCACGCCCGAAATGGCACCTTTCTATGAAACTATTATCTTCGTCCGGCCTCGCGCCTTTGATGCAAATCAAGTCTTCCCGGGATGTTCAAGGAAGGCTAGCAAGCATCATTTCACCTTCTGAATCTTCGTTAGGGTGAACTGGCCGTTGATCTTGTCAGCGTCGAACTTCACCTTGTCGCCGGCTTTGACCGCTTTGAGCATCGCTGGGTCGGCCGCGCGGAACACCATGGTCATGCCGTCGTCCATGTCGAACTTTTTCATCGGCCCGTGTCTGAGGGTGATCTTACCAGCCGATTCATCGACTTTGGTAACTTGACCATCGACAAGAGCCTGCGCGCTGGCGGCGTACGGCCATGCGAGAGCCAGCGTAATCAAAGCGGCCGCGGTTAGACTATTTTTGAGCATCATTTTCTCCTTCCGAGGTTGCAGCGCTACTTCACGATCACATTGCCGGTCATGCCGGCCTCACGGTGTCCGGGGATAAGGCAGCTGAACTCGAAGGTGCCGGCCTTCGTGAACTTCCAGACGATTTCTTTAACTTGCTTTGGCGCGAGTCGTTGGGCGTTTGGATCGTCGTGTTCCATCTCCGGGTTCTTCTTCATTTCTTCGGCGTGCCTGAGGTTTTCCTTAGTGGTCGCGAGGATAAATTCATGATCCAACTCGCCGTCGTTGCGTATGATGAATTTGATCTGTTCGCCCCTTCGCACCTCAACTTTTTCGGGGACATACATCATCTTTCCATCGCCTTCGCGCATCGTGATCTGCACGACTCGTGCCGGCTTCTTGGGATTGCCAGGCTGGCCGGCGCTAAAGTTTGCGTGGCTGTGACCGGCGGGGCCGGCTGCGGCAAATGCGGCCACTGTCCCAAGGGCGAAGGCAGTTGCCACTGCGGTAATGAATGGGGATCTCGACATAGCTTGTTCGTTCCTTTTCAGTGCTCGTTGCGGTTCTTGGTGGGCTTCATGACCTTCATCTCGATTTCCGTCTTCGTGGGCGAAGCAGGGGTCAACTGCCTGGGGGGCGTTGCGGAAGGGTTGTCGATTTCGTAGGCAACAGTTCCTGTTGGGTGCTTGTACCAGCCCGGATCCTTGTAATCATTGCGATCTAGCCCTTCGCGGACCTTTACGACAGAAAACATGCCGCCCATCTCGATCGGCCCGAACTGCCCGAAGCCGGTCATCATTGGGAGCGTGTTGTCAGGCATCGGCATTTCCATCTCACCCATCTCGGCCATGCCGGCCGAACCCATGGGCATGTAATCCGGCAAGAGCTTGCGGATCGTCTTGGTGAGGTCGCGCTGCGGCACACCGATAAACGTCTTCACGTTATGGCCCATGGCGTTCATGGTGTGGTGCGACTTGTGGCAATGGA
>DASSYU010000185.1:0-6560 GCA_035703125.1 Pseudolabrys sp.
CGAACATCAGCACGCCCTGGGACATGTTGTTCAGGACGGTCTGCAGCAATTGTTCGTCTTTCCGCGACATGTGCGGAAAAGCCAGAATATCAGCGCGCACAGAGTGATATTTCGACGGATCCATTGTGAGCCCCTCGACGAGAAGGTATCCGGGTCGGTGCTCATCATTACGGCCGGCGGGTGTGGAAGCTGTTAGGGATTCAAAGTTGGTTTAATTAAAACCAGAACGAACAGAATCGGCCCATTTCGCGGGCAGAATTGCGGGCCCCGGCATGGGCCCCTGGCGCCGGGGTCGGAATCCTAAAATCAGTTTTTTTGTGATCCTGAACACAGAAGGTGCAGGCGCGTGGATCTAGTTTAAGAATAACGAAACCAAAAAAACGTCAGGGAGACATCAAATGCGAATCGTCCTCATTGTCGCCTGCGTAGCCGCATTGGGTTTCTCGGCCTGGGCGAATCTTCCCGCTGATGCAGGCCAGTCCATCGGCACGTCGACCGCATCCATCACCACCACGGACTGAATAGTTTGATGCCGTCCGAGATTAGTCCGAACCCGAATTTGGAAAAGGCCGGGCTTTGCCCGGCCTTTTCCAGTTTCCGGACGATGACCGTTTCGGCGCGGGCGGGATTTATCAGCTCAGGGCCATGAAACGTTAACTGCCACGTCGGCAAGGACGGCCGCATGCCGACCCCGATGAACTTTTCCGTTGCGTGGATTGTTCGTCATTGCAACGCGAAGGGGTCGATGAAATGGAAAGTCTTTTTTTGACGACGCTGCTGATCAGCGTCGTGATCGGCGTTCTCATCATCTATCACGTGACGCCCGAAGGCTGACACGCGAAGCGGCTGGCCTCCGCGCGGGAGGCCGGCCGGAAATTGCCAAAGGGGGCGTCTAGTAACAGACGCGGGTCCACCACAAGACGCGATGACGCCAGCGGTTAATCACCCAGCGGCGGCGCATGACGCAGTCGCTCCCGTAGGCGTAATACGGGCCGCCATAATGCCCGCCGTAAAAGGGCGCACCGAAGCCGATTGCGAAACCAGGCGCGAAGCCCCAGCCGAACCCGCCCCAGCCCCAACGCCGTGGCCGTGCCAGCCCCCATGCCAGCCGCCACCATGCCATCTCGCTTCGGCGGTGCCGGGCAGGGCCGCTGTCGCTGCCCCAACCGCAATGACGCTGCGGCTGACGTACGCATCGCTGTTCCTCCACGCCAACAACCTGACCGATCATTGGCGGGGGTGAAACTCGTTCCATCGCAACCGGCACCCCGGCCGGCATTGTCTTGCCGGTGCAGGGCGCTGCCGGGGCGGCACGGGTCCCGCAGTGCCATCCCGCCCGGGCGGGCGATCCATGGGGTGCGCATTTCGAGGCCAGCGCGCGCGGTTTTTGGCGCCGCGGGCAGCGGTCTGGACATTAACAGATGTGATCCACCTCACTCGATTACCGTGTGACCGCACTGTATTATCCGCCCGGAAAACGGATAGCCTATGCCACCGGTGGGGGACGCATGTTCGCCGCAAATCTCGATTCAGCCCTAGGGCGCGCCTACGATCTTGTGGCGCAGGCCTCATGGATCGACAGACTGATCGCCCATCTGGGTTTCAACCCGGCCAGCATCACGATTGACGGCCTCTTCCATCACCTGGTGGAGGTTGCGGTGGCGAATATCAACACCGCGAACATGCTCGCGCTCGGTGGCGCGATCTTCTACGTGGCAACCCTGATGATGCGCACAATCGTTCCGCTGCGTGTCATCGGCATCATCAGCATCGCATTTTTTATCGCCTATGGCGTCGTCGCGGGCGCGGTCTCGACGCTGTTGCTTTATCTCTTCTCGCTGCCGGTGAACATCATCCGCTTGCGTCAAATGCTCACCCTCGTGCGAAAGGCGCGGAGTTCGGCGCAGGGCGACCTGTCGATGGATTGGCTGCGGCCTTACATGACGCCGCGAAAATACAAAAAGGGTGACATTCTTTTCCGCAAAGGTGACGTGGCCAACGAGATGTTCCTGACAGTGACCGGGAAATTCCTGGTCACCGAACTCGGGATCGAGCTCCCGCCCGGCCGCCTGATGGGCGAACTCGGTTTCGCTGCTCCGAAGAACCGCCGTACGCAGACCATCCAGTGCCTCGAAAGCGGCGACGTGCTGAGCATCACCTACGAGACGCTGCTCGAGTTGTATTTCCAGAACCCGGAGTTCGGCTACTACCTGCTCAGCCTGACCAGTGAGCGCCTCCTGCAGAATATTTCACGCCTTGAAGGCGCGCTTGAAGACAGCAAGGCAAAGGTCCAGCAATTAGAGCGGGGCTTGCCCGCCGCGGCGCCGCGCTAGTCGAATTTCCCTCGCGCTTGAAAATGTGCAGTATTATCGGACAAGGTTGAGACGGCTGCGAAAACGGTCGCGACGATAGAGATTTTTAGGGGGGTGCAATGATGCGGGCAGGAATGGCGGCCGGCATGCTGGCCGGGGCCGTGATCGTGATGGCGGCCATGCCGGCGGCGGCGGAGGTGCGCGATGCGGTATATCGGGGCACCCTTGTCTGCGACAAGCTGCCGTTTTCCGCCGGCAAAGGCCGCGAGGCGATCGAAGTCACGATCGCGGGCGGCACCGTTCGCTACAGCCACGTCGTACGCCTGCGCGACGCAGCCGAGCCCATTCCGGAACAGGGGAAGGGCAGCCTCAACGGACACGACATCGAGCTGCAAGGTTCATGGAAATCGGGCAATCGTCAGTATGAGGCGAAGTACAGTGGCACATTCGTGCGGCGGCACGCCGACCTCAAGGGGACGCAGACCTGGACGGACGGTGGCAAGAGCTTCACGCGCGCGTGCACCGGCACGATCAAGCGGCCATTCCGAGTTTTTCTACCGGGCGAAAAGAAGTAGGGCAGAGCGGCGTCCGATCCGTCCCGAGACTGCAAGAGGTTCCCTGGCTGACGACTGGCACGCTGTCGCAGGGACAGTCTCCTTCGCGATTCCGGCCATTGGGCAGGGTGGCACCGCCGCATCGCCCAGGCGTCATGATCGCCCAGAATTGCCGCTAGACTCTGGGCGCGGCAGACAGGCATTCTTGATTGGAACCGGAACCACCCCATTTGTTTTGAGGTCGGTGGCCCCCATTTGGGCAGCTCAACTCCAACCTTGAAAGGGAAGCATCACTTGCGAACCCGAATTTCCCGCGCACTCGTGCGTATTGCCGTTCCCGCTTGCGCCCTGATTGCGGCGATCGCCATGCCGGCTCTGCCGGTCTCTGCCGCGGACCCCTTTGCCGAATTTCCTGGCAGCTGGAGTGGCGCCGGAACGCTGAAGCCCGAGAATGGCGCGGCCGAACGCATCCGCTGCAACGCCAACTACCGCAAGGGAAGCGCCCCGAACGAAATCAATCTTCAGTTGCGCTGCGCCAGCGACAGCTACAATTTCGACCTCAGCGGCGAGTTCGCGGTCGACGGCCAAAACCAGATCAATGGCCGCTGGACCGAGCGCACGCGCAGCGTGGGCGGCACGGCCGTCGGCAATAAGAGTGGCGACCGGCTGCAGCTCCACGTCGAAAGCGCGGGCTTCTCGGCCGAGCTTGTCATGGTTACAAGAAACAAGCGGCAAAGCGTCACCATCGACTCGCATGGCGCCGGGCAGGTCGTGAAAGCGTCCATCAGCCTCAACAGAAGCTGACCTCGCGCTGGCGCAAATCCAGGTTGAGAACGAGCTTTCGGCACAGCCCACTCTGTCGTGGCTGGCGTCGCCGTAGCGGCCGCCGCCTGCGTCGCATTCGTAAATCTGCGACAAGTGTGAGGCCGCTCACAAATCCTATGGGCGCATCGGTGCGAGGATGATGTGGGGACATCCTGGAAAGGAGCCTCTCATGCGCCGGACACTCACAGTTGCAGCCATTGCCGTTCTTGTCCTTGCCGGCATCGCCAAACTGGTCGCAGCGCCAAGCCGGACCGCTGCCGGCACCGATACCTCGATACAACCCACGATATCGATCTACGACCTGCACACCGGATATCGCGGGATGAACAGGCTGCCGGTTGCGGAAATACCGCAGCCCTAGCCGGCTACGGCGTCAGCGGGCAGCCGGCCGTTTTCCACAACGGCCGCCACCTAACCAGCCTGAATCAGGCTTTTCGTGATCCGCGTCACAGCGCGGGTCACGGCATCGACGTAGATACAATTTCAACAAAATCTCTTTTGCCGTGGAGGCAAAAATGCAACGCGTAACGGCAATGATGGCGTACGTCGTGAGCGAGGGTAGGCTGTGTGCACTCAAGCCCGCGGAGTGGTCGCTTCTTTTGGCCGGCGTGACGCTTTGTGGGATCGCGACACTTCTTTTTCTGATGCTTCACGCCTAGCCCGCACGAAATAACTCGACAACGGAGAAGGCTACGACGGTCCGGAGCATCAGGACTGCGGCCGGTCACGTACCTCTACGGAACCGGAAATTGAAATAACGCAACGTGGCTGGCGCCTCCTTCCTAGCCGATGAACTTCGCCATGGCGTCCATGGCCTTTTCGTTTGGATTGATCAGGCAGCGCTCGATGAAGTTGAAAATAAAGAGTGCCACCGGCAAAATCCTTGGCGCTGTGCCGCAAAGCATCGTTGCAAAAATCCTAATGCAAAGACCAAGCCGTTGAAAGCCCACGGTCTTCAAGCAAGCGCGCACGCATGCAAGGCCTGTAATCCGGCATTGATCTGGTTCAACACTAGGAAAAAAACAGGCTATGATCGAATGGAAGTTCGCGAACATTTGGGGGTAAGTATGTTGCGAGTAACCACTGCAATACTGGCGCTTTTCTTTGCGACGGCGGCATCCGCGCAGACGCAGGTCCCGTCCAACAGCCGGTTGAAGACCATCGCAAGCACAAAGGTCGTCAAGATCGCCTATCGGACCGACGCCAGGCCGTTTTCGTTCGTGAACAACAACCAGCCGGTCGGCTACTCAATCGACCTGTGCAAACTTGTGGTGACATCCATCGAGCGGCAGCTCAATGCGGGCAGCCTCAAGATCGAGTGGGTCCCCGTTACACTTCAGACGCGATTCTCAGCGGTGGCGAGCGGGAAGGCCGATATGGAATGCGGCTCGAGCACCGTGACCTTGGGCCGGATGAAAGAAGTTGATTTTTCGAACTTTATCTTCATCGAAAGCACCGGCGTTGTGGTCAGCAAGACGTCGAATATCCGAACTTTTGCCGATATGGCGGGTAAGAAAATCGCGGTTGCTTCCGGTACGACGAACGAGCAGGCCATCATTACGCAGCTCAAGCAACAGAAGATCGAAGCGACGGTCGTTTCGGTCAAGAATGGGCCGGAGGCCATCGCACTGCTGGAAAGCGGAAACGCCGATGGCTTTGCCAGCGACAAGCTTCTACTGGTCGGTGCGAAGTTCAAGAATCCGGACGCCTTCATGATGCTGCCCGACGATTTGTCGGTGGAGCCTTATGGGATCGGGTTGCCGCGCGGCGATTGGGCGTTCCGCCTCGCCGTGAACACGGGTCTGGCGCAGGTCTACCGCAGCGGTACGATTCTGAACTTGTTCGCAGGGTGGTTCAGCCAGATCGGACTTCAGATGAGCCCGGTGATGAGAGTCGTATTCGGACTCGGGGCCTTGTCGGACTGACCGAGTCTGGCCGCTACTGCAAGCCGGCGCGCCGGAAGCCTTCCAGGTAGTGCTTCCGGTCCTCATCGAGCTTGAACGGCATCTCTTTCGCAATCCAGCCCAGCGAAATATTGGGCTGGACGCGGCGCAGTTCCTGCAGTGCGGCAGCTGCGACGTCGCCGCGCCCGGCCATGCCGGCGGAGGCCGTGAGTAGCCTGTGGCCGCCGACGAAATCATTCCGTTCGCGAATGGACTCTCGGGCGAGCCGCATGGCTTCCTCGTAGTTTCGTCCGTTGTATTGGGAGTAGGCGGCGATACCGTAATAGAGCGCGGAGAAGGGGTCGCGCGGGCTAAGCCTTAACGCGCGCCGTGCCGCCAGGTCGCCGTCCTGCCAACGGCCGCAATAGCAGAGCGTGAGGCCGTAATAACCCTGCGCCAGCGAAAAATTCGGATTGAGGAGCAGCGCCGTTTCGAATTCGGCGAGCGAGTCATCGAAGCGGCGCGTGAACAGGTAGACATTGCCCATCGCATAGTGCGCCCACGGATCCTCGCTATCGGCGCGGAGCGCAGCAATAGCCGCACGTTCGGCGATCGGCACCGCCTTTGACATTTCGGCCCAGCCCATATGCGCGCTGAAGGTATGAGCGGCAGCGAGCACGCCGAGGGCCTGCCCGTAATTGGGGTCGATGGCAGTTGCCTTTTCCAGCATCGCCTGCGCGACCATGTTGTCCTGCCGCGTGAGCCGCCAGTAGTGCGACAAGCCCCGCATCACAAGGTCCCACGCGTCCAGGCTGTCCGGCGGCTTGCGCTGCGCACGAAAATTTTCCGCGGCATAGAGCTGTGGCTCGATCGCCGCGACGATCGCTTCCGTGATTTCGTCCTGCACCGCGAAAACGTCGGCGATATCGCGGTCGTAGCGCTCGGCCCAGATGTGCGTCCCGGTTGTGACGTCGTTGAGCTGCGCC
>DASSYU010000209.1:0-3339 GCA_035703125.1 Pseudolabrys sp.
ACGCAATAATTGGCCTCTTTCATCCAGGCGCGAATTTCAGCGGCACACTCCTGTTCGTCGGCGCGATTGGCGCTGAATAGCGTGCGCAATTCCTTGAGTGCCTGCGCCGACACCACAAACCGGTGCGATTGCGCGAGCGAGCCCATCAACGTGCGCACCGAAGCTGCGTCGCGGCCAGTCGCATCGAACAGCAGACGCTCGAAGTTTGACGACACCTGAATGTCCATCGATGGCGACATGGTCGCAACCACGTCGCGGATTTCGTAAGTGCCGGTGGCAAAGGTCCGCGCAAGGATGTCGTTGGTGTTTGTCGCGACCACAAAACGGTCGACTGGCAACCCCATGCGTGCGGCCACATAGCCGGCATAGACGTCGCCAAAGTTCCCGGTCGGCACCGTGAAGGCGATTTTCCGATGCGGTGCGCCGAGCGCCACCGCGGCCGTGAAGTAGTAGACGGCCTGTGCCACGATCCGCGCCCAATTGATCGAGTTGACGCCCGACAGGCGCACACGATCGCGGAAGGCATGGTGATTGAACATGGCTTTAACCAACGCCTGACAATCGTCGAAGGTGCCTTCGATCGCGACCGCATGCACGTTGCTATCAGGAACGGTGGTCATCATGCGCTGTTGCACGTCGGAAATGCGACCGCTTGGGAATAGCACCACCACGTCGACCTGCCCGCGCCCCCTGAATGCTTCCGCCGCAGCGCCGCCTGTGTCGCCGGACGTGGCCACGACAACAGTCTTGCGCTCACCGCGCTGATGCAGCGCGTGATCCATCAGGCGCGCGACCAGCTGCATGGCCAGATCCTTGAACGCGAGGGTCGGGCCATGAAAAAGCTCGAGCACAAACAGGCTGGAGTCGAGTTGCACGAGCGGCGCCGTCGCCGGATGACGAAATCCGCCATAGGCTTCGCGAGCCATGCGCGCGAGATCGGCGTCGGCAATGGTGCCGCCAACAAAAGGACGGATCACGTCAACCGCGACTTCGGCATAAGGCTTGCCGGCAAAGCCTGCGATCGTCTCGCGGTCGAGCGCGGGCCAGGATTCCGGAACATAGAGTCCGCCATCGCGGGCAAGACCCGCGAGCATCACCTCGACAAAATCAAGCGGGGCGGCCTCGCCCCGTGTTGACACATAACGCATTGATTTCGCTTTATTTTCCAAAGCCGCCCCTGAGCTCGACTGCACACTACCCGCGAGCACTCATTTTCACAAGAAATGCTCAATAGCGCCCAAAGAGCCGGCGCGCGAGCCACGCCACGTAGACGCCGGCAAGCGCAAGCGCGAGGCCAAACCAGGTAATTGCATATTCAAGATGGTTGTCGGGCAGGTGAACTTCGAGCTTGCCCGGCTTCGGCGTCCCGCCCTGCGGAACAGGTGACTCCTGATCGATATAGAACGGTGCCGCTGTCAGCCATTTTTTCGATGCGGCGATCGCGTTGGAATCGCGCAGGTACCAGACATTGTCCTTGGGATCGTCAGGCGGCGTGAACGTTGTGCGTTTTTCCGGCCAACGTATGACCCCGACAATATCCACGCTGCCGTGCGGCGTGCCTTCCGATCGCGTTGCCGGATCTTTACGGTCGATCGGAATGAAGCCGCGATTGACCAGAAGGATGCTGCCCCCGGCAAGCTGCGCCGGAGTAAAGACCCAATAACCTGGCCCTTTCACATCACGACGCAGCGGCGAGCCGGCCGTGTAAACCAGCGCCTCTTCGCCGCCGAGGAACTCGGCGGGAAACGTGACGCGGCGAAATTCCGCTTCACTCTCCTTCAACATCCGCCAGCTGTCGCGCGGCGGCAGATTCCCCGGAGCCGTCGCAAGCCGCGAGTTCAAGGTCGCGATCAGGTTTTCCTTCCAGGCCTTCCGCTCGAGCTGCCAGACGCCGAGCCCGCACAGGATCGCCACGCCGGCGAGCGCAAACATGGTCGCGTCAAGCACGGTAGCGCGCCGCTTGTGCTTGAGCTTTTTCCTCACGCGTCACCCCGTCGCTCGAGACGCCCCTCGGCGGCCTTGTGATGATACTGCAGGGCGATCAACAGACCTTTGAGCAGACGCAGCGGTGCAAGCGTTACGATCAGAATCAACGGCAGCCACAGCAGTGCGTGCAGCCAATATGGCGGCTGAAACAGCACCTCCGTGATCAGGGCGGCGAAAACCACGATGCCACCGCCGATCAGGATGACAAATACTGCGGGTCCGTCGCCGGCATCGGCAAAACCGTAATCGAGTCCGCAACGCTCGCAGGCCGGACGCAACGCCAGAAAGCCCTTGAAAAGATGTCCCTCGCCGCAACGCGGACAGCGTCCGCGCAGGCCGCGGCCGATCGGCAATTTTCCCGGTGATGCTTGATCGGTCATGGCGCTTCAAAGACATCAAAACAAAAGGGCGGCGTGATGACGCCGCCCTCTTTAAGGAAACATTCGCGCTGCTCACGCCGGATGCGGCGCACCGGCTCCCCACACATATATGCAGGCGAACAGAAACAACCATACCACGTCGACGAAGTGCCAGTACCATGCGGCGAATTCGAAGCCGAGGTGCTGTTTCGGCGTGAAGTGTCCGGCCAATGCGCGCAGCAGGCAGACGATCAAGAAGATCGAGCCAATGATTACGTGCGCGCCGTGGAAACCGGTCGCCATGAAGAACGTGGCGCCGTAGATATTGCCGCTGAACTGGAAGTGCGCGTGCGAATATTCGTAGGCCTGCACGCAGGTGAAGGTGAGGCCAAGCAGAATAGTGAGAATCAGGCCCCATTTCAGGCCCTGCCGGTCGTCCTCGAGGAGTGCGTGATGCGCCCAGGTCACCGTCGTGCCCGAAGTAAGCAGGATCAGGGTGTTGAGCAGCGGCAGGTGCCAGGGATCGAAGGTCTCGATTCCCTTCGGCGGCCAGACACCGCCGGTAGCGGCGAGCCGGCCGACCTCATGCGCCTCGCCGGGAAACAGCGCGGTGTTGAAGTAGGCCCAGAACCAGGCAACGAAGAACATCACCTCCGATGCGATGAACAGGATCATGCCGTAGCGGTGCGAGATCTGAACGACGCGCGTATGGAAGCCGTCGTACTGCGCTTCGCGAATCACATCCCGCCACCAGGCGACGAACGTGTAGAGGACGCCGATCACGCCGACGCCGAACACCAGCGGCGCTGCCGGGTACATGTGGTGCATCCAGCTGATCGCGCCTACGGCGAGTATGAAGACTGATACCGATCCGACCGCCGGCCATGGGCTCGGATCGACCAGATGGTAATCGTGATGCTTGGCGTGGGCGTCGGCCATCGTCCTCGTCTCCGTTTATAGTTGGCGCATGATCTTATCCGAAAACCGGTCTCCG
>DASSYU010000287.1:0-5137 GCA_035703125.1 Pseudolabrys sp.
GGGCGTTTGCTTTTTGATAGCCTCCACTGCATGACCGTCACGATTCGACCCGCCACCCGCGCCGATGTCCCGGCAATTACGCGTATCTACGCCCATTCCGTGCAGCACGGGACGGCCTCATTCGAGCTTAGTGCGCCCGACAAGGCTGAAATGACCCGCCGTTTCAACGAGCTCACAGCTCACGGCTTTCCCTATTTTGTGGCGGTCATTGACGGAACCGTCGTCGGCTACGCCTATGCCGGGCCCTACCGCACGCGGCCGGCCTACCGTTTCACCGTGGAGAACTCAGTCTACGTCGCTCACGACAGTCACCGTCGTGGCGTCGGCAAGGCACTGCTGCAGGCCCTCATCGAGACCTGCACCGAAAAAGGATTCCGATTGATGGTCGCGGTGATTGGAGATTCGAAGCAGGCAGCTTCGATCGGCCTGCACGAGGCCGCCGGCTTCAAACATGCCGGCATATTCGAAAATATCGGCTACAAGTTCGACCGCTGGCTCGACAGCGTCCTCATGCAGCGCGCCCTGGGTCCCGGGGCGAGCAAGCCGCCTTAACTGCTCAGTTGGGCACCAGTGCCAGACGATCGATCGATCGCAACACACGATCAAGCTCGTGGCCACGCCGCACGATCAGGCCGGTTGCCGAAATCACGCTATAAGCGCCTTGCCGGCGCGCCAGTTTCGGATTTTTTTCGATGCGATAGAGCGGCACTTCCGAGGCGCGACGGAACACCGAGAAAACCGCGCGGTCTTTGAGAAAGTCGATGGCGTAATCTCGCCACTCGCCGGCTGCGACCTTGCGCCCATACAGATCGAGAATGCGATTGAGCTCGCGGCGGCTGAAAGTCACCTGACTTACGGGGGCGGGTGCCGTGCGGACCGGGGCACCACCCCCGAGGGACTGGCTGGGGTCAATTTCGCCGGAACCGAACGTCATGCGGCGCCTCCCTTGCTATGGTCAACAATGATCGCGCTGGCCGCGATTGACGGCAAGCATTTCCTCGTGACGCCGAATGGCGAGAAAAACGCGCGAAATCGCCCGCCGAACGATCACGAACTCGTTAAACCTTCCCACAATAACGCCCAATTTCGGTCAATCGCCGGTCACGCTGCATTGGGATAAGGCAGGTGTTGCCTCAAGGCCCGGTCCGGTACGAGCACCGGATTCCTCAGCCCCCCAGCCCCCCGGGGTTCGATCGGCCGGGCCAGTTGAGTTCCGCGTACGGTTCAATCCCCTAATGCCTCCGGGCCGGCGAAAAGCCGGCCCGATCTTTTTTGAGCTGATTGCGGAGATCAGTTTATGGAGAAGCGCAGCAGCCAATCGATGCAGCGCCGAGCATCAAACCGGGTTTTTTGGCCACGCCGCTCTGCACGACGACATCGAGGCGGTCGACGTCCTTGAGCGAATAGTTGCCCTTCGGGATATCGCTCAACGCAACGCTGTAGGTTGCCGCATTGCCGTTCCAGTCGCCAAGCTTAATCCAGCCCCGTACGACATTATGATAAGTGAGCGTGCGGTCGTGGTTCTCGCCACGCCCGATGTGCACGACGACTTTGCTTGTCACCGGGCAAAGCCAGACTTCGCCGCTGTGCTTCTCGCCTTGGGCTTCAGGCACTTTCACCGTCACCTTGCCGTCGGCAACGGACATCGTCACGGGCAGTGACATCGCTGTGGGATTGCGGCGCGTCTGCGCGATCGCCTTTTCGATCGCCGCCTTGTCGCTGCCAAGCACATGGACGACTCCGTTGATGACCACCTGTGGCGTATACACTTCGCGGTCGCCACGCGATTCGGCATAAGCGCGCTGGCGGTCGGAATGACCGTGCAGCGCGAGCGTGTCTTTCCAGCCGAGATAATCCCAGTAATCGACGGCCAGACTCATCGTCATCAGCGACGGATCGCGCGACAGCTCGCCCAGCAGTTTGTCGGCGGCGGGGCACGAGGAGCAACCCTGGCTCGTGAAAAGCTCGACAACGGCACGCGGCTCGGCGGAAGCAGGCGCAGCCATGGAGCCGAAAGCGAAGGCAACTGCAAAGGTGATGTGGCGATAATTCATATCGATCCCGCTATCCCCTGCCTCGCACACGCCTTATAGAAGCCCCCTAGATCACCCGCCACTCACTTCGCAGTGACTGACCCTATTCTGCGGCCGTTAACAAAATACCGGTTAGTCCGCTAATTGCCGCAGCACGTACTGCAAAATCCCGCCGTTCTTGAAATAATCGAGCTCATCGAGCGTGTCGATGCGGCAAACCAGCGGCACTCGCTTGAGAGTCCCATTCCCTGAGACGATCTCGGCGATCAACCGCTGGTGCGGCTTGAGCTCGCCATGCAGGCCGCGAATCGTGACCTGCTCATCGCCCTTGAGGCCCAACGATTGCCACGAGGTCCCCTCTTCGAAGACCAGTGGCATCACGCCCATGCCCACCAGGTTGGACCGGTGAATGCGCTCGAACGATTGCGCAATCACCGCCCGAATGCCGAGAAGGATGGAGCCTTTGGCGGCCCAGTCGCGTGAAGAGCCGCTGCCATACTCTTTGCCTGCGAAGACCACCAGTGGGACCCTGTCGGCCTTGTATTTCATGGCCGCGTCATAGATCGGCATCCGCTGCTTCGACGGGTAATGGATTGTGACGCCGCCTTCGATGCCTGGCACCATCTGGTTCTTGATGCGGATGTTGGCGAATGTGCCGCGCATCATCACTTCATGATTGCCACGGCGCGTGCCGTACTGGTTGAAGTCGGCCGGTTTGACCTTGTGATCGACGAGATATTTGCCGGCCGGCGAGTCGACCTTGATCGAGCCGGCCGGCGAGATGTGGTCGGTGGTGATCGAGTCGAGCAACAATGCGAGAACGCGCGCGTCAACAATGTCTTCGAGCGGCTTGGGATGCCGCCCCATGCCGACGAAATACGGCGGATTCTGCACATAGGTCGATCTCTTGTCCCAGTCGTAGGTCATGCCGCCCTTGACGCTGATCTTGCGCCAGTTGGCGTCGCCCTTGAACACATCGGCGTATTTCTTGGAGAACATCTGGCGCGTGATGTTCTTGGTAACGAAGTCGCCGATCTCCTTGTTCGAGGGCCAGATGTCCTTGAGGAAGACCTTCTTGCCCTTCTGGTCGACGCCAAGCGGATCGCGCGCGACGTCGACATTCATCGATCCGGCGATAGCGTAAGACACGACCAGCGGCGGCGACGCGAGATAGTTGGCGCGCACGTCGGCATTGACGCGTCCTTCGAAATTCCGATTGCCCGACAGCACCGCGGCGGCCACGAGGTCGTTGTCGTTGATCGCCTTGGAATTCTCCGGCGGCAGGGGTCCTGAATTGCCGATGCAGGTTGTGCAGCCGAACCCGACAAGGTTGAAGCCGAGCTTGTCGAGATCCTTCTGCAGCCCGGACTTTTCAAGATACTCGCCGACAACCTGAGAGCCGGGCGCAAGCGAGGTCTTCACCCACGGCTTGACGGTCAGGCCCTTCGCGGCGGCCTTGCGGGCCAGCAATCCGGCACCAATCATTACGTTCGGATTGGAGGTGTTGGTGCACGATGTGATTGCCGCGATCACCACGTCGCCGTGGCCGAGATCGTAATTTTTCCCGGACACCTTCACGCGCTTCTTCGCCTCGGCGCTCTTGTTGAACTCCTTGTCCATCGAGACAGCGAAGCCCGATTTCACTTCCTTGAGCGCAACGCGGTCCTGCGGACGCTTTGGTCCTGCCAGCGAGGGCTCGACCGAGCCGAGCTCGAGCTTGAGCACATCGGTGAACATCGGATCGGGTGTGGTTTTCACACGGTACATGCCTTGTGCCTTGGCATAGGCAGCGACCAGAGCGACGAGCTCCGGGGGACGCCCAGTGTCCTTGAGATAACGGATCGTATCGTCGTCGATCGGCGAGAAGCCGCAGGTTGCCCCATATTCCGGCGACATGTTGCCGAGCGTCGCACGGTCGGCGATGGTGAGATTTGCAAGACCGGGGCCGAAGAACTCGACAAACTTTCCGACCACCCCGCGCTTGCGCAGCATCTCGGTGACTGTGAGCACCAAGTCCGTCGCGGTCACGCCTTCTTTGAGTTTGCCCACCAGCTTGAAGCCGATCACCTCGGGCAGCACCATCGACAGCGGCTGGCCGAGCATCGCCGCCTCGGCCTCAATGCCGCCCACGCCCCAGCCGAGCACGGAGAGACCGTTCACCATTGTCGTATGGGAGTCGGTGCCGACCAGCGTGTCGGGATAGGCAACTTCCATTGTTGCCTGCTTGCCGTCGACCTTCACCTTATCCTTGCGGTTCCACACCACCCGTGACAGATACTCGAGATTGACCTGATGGCAGATTCCGGTGCCCGGAGGCACCACACTGAAATTGTCGAATGACCGCTGCGCCCATTTCAGGAACTTGTAGCGTTCCTGGTTCTGCCGATACTCTTCCTCGACGTTCTTCTTGAATGCCTGGTTGTTGCCGAAGAACGTGACCGCGACCGAATGGTCGATGACGAGGTCGACCGGCACTTTCGGATTGATCTTTTTGGGATCGCCGCTGAGCTGTTTCATCGCGTCGCGCATGGCCGCAAGATCGACCACAGCCGGCACACCGGTGAAATCCTGCATCAGCACCCGCGCAGGCCGGAACGCGATTTCGCGTTCGGACGTCTTGGTCTTGAGCCATTCAGCAACGGCCTTGATGTCGTCTTTGGTGACCGATCGCCCGTCCTCATTGCGCAGCAGGTTTTCCAGCAGGACCTTCATCGAGAACGGAAGACGGGAGGTACCCTTGAGCCCATTCCGCTCGGCAGTGGGAAGACTGAAGTACGCATAACTTTTGCTGCCAACCTGCAGGGTCTTGCAGCACCTAAAGCTGTCGAGCGAAGTCATTTCGGCTGTTTCCATTCCCGGTCGGGCGACCGGCGCTGGTTCGGACTAAGTTGTTGGCAAGACGATGTTTTTCTCGGCTGGCGAGACTTGCGTCCGAATTCGAATAACGTAACGTTGCAAGTTCGGGCTTATAAGGTCTTTTCGCGCCCGACGCTATATTCGCCGAGATTAACGCCGAAGATGCCAAGAATATTGGGCTTTTCCGGGTCCTGGCCCACCGCGCGACCGAGCCGGCAGCCGTGATGGAACTTCAAGCCGAAGGCCTG
>DASSYU010000109.1:0-3350 GCA_035703125.1 Pseudolabrys sp.
AAGCGCCTTTGCCGACGACTACCCGAACCGCCCGGTGCGCCTGATCGTTCCGTTCCCGCCCGGTGGCAGCAACGACGTCGTGGGGCGGCTCGTCGCACAGCAACTCAGTAACCAGCTCGGCCAACAGGTCTTCGTGGACAACCGCGGCGGCGCGGGCGGCGTGATCGGGACGGAAGCTTGCGCAAATGCTGCGCCGGACGGCTACACGCTCTGCATCATTTCGATTGCGCACGCGGTTAATCCGGCTCTGCACAAGCTAAACTACGACCCGATCAAGTCGTTTACGCCGATCTCCATTTTCGCAACAGGACCGAATGTGCTGGCGATCAATCCAACGCTCCCGGTGAACTCCGTGAAGGAGCTGGTTGCGCTCGCCAAGCAAAGGCCCGGTGAGCTCAACTACGCCTCGGCTGGCGTTGGCAGCTTTCAACATCTCGGCGGCGAACTGTTCAAGCTCACCGCCGGAGTCAATATCGTGCACGTCCCGTACAAGGGCGGCGGACCGGCCATGCAGGATGTGATCAGCGGGCACGTGAAGATCATGTTCTCGTCGCTGATCCAGACCACGCCGTTCATCAAGTCCGGTCAGCTCAAGGCACTGGGCACCGGTGGCGCGAAACGTACCTCCGTTCTGCCTGATGTGCCGACCATCGCCGAGGCGGGCGTGCCTGGCTATGTCGCCGACAACTGGTGGGGGCTCGCCGCACCTGCCGGACTTCCCGCTCCGTTGCTCGAAAGGCTGTACAAGGCGAGCCAGGCCTCGTTGAAAGCCCCCGAATTGCAGGCGCAGTTCGAGCGCGAGGGAGCGGCCACGCTCACCATGACGACGGCCGAGTTCGGCGACTACATCAAATCGGAAATCGCGAAATGGGGCAAAGTAGTCAAAGAAGGCAAGATAACCGCCCAGTAGTGCATTAATGCACATTTAACCGTGCGCCAAATACGGACCGTCTCCTCCTCCTGGCGGATTACGGTGCCACTCCTGCCGATTTCGGTGGCGTGCCAATTTTACCATAGCTTTACGGGCCACCGATAAGGTGCCCGCGTGCGTTTGGGGGCGACCCAGGTGATCAGTGAAAGGCGGCGGGAAGAAATCCTGCCCAGACAAGAATGTCGCAGGCTGCCTCCGTCATTGAAGAGCTCGAGGATGTTCTCGCCGCGGGCTCGAGCGATCGTCGCACTGAAATTCTCAGGCGAGTGACTGACCTTTTTCTCGGTAACGCGGAAAGCTTCAGTCATGAGCAGGTCGGCGTGTTTGACGACGTGCTCGCTCACCTCATCCATCAGGTTGAGACCAACGCACTTGCCGAACTCGGCAGCAGGCTGGCACCGATCGCCAATGCGCCGAGCGGCATCATCCGTACTTTGTCGCGCCACGATGAAATCAGCGTTGCCGGTCCAGTGCTGGCGCAGTCACCGCAGCTGACCGACGGCGACCTTGTCGAGATCGCCGGACTGAGGAGCCAAAGTCATCTGGGTGCAATCTCAGAACGCAAGCGTCTTGCCGCGGCAGTCACCGACATTCTCATACAGCGCGGAGACACAACCGTCGTCCGCAAGCTGTCACAAAACCAGGGCACAACATTCTCCGACCGGGGCTATGAAACGCTTGCGACGCGTGCTGAGACTGACGAACAGCTCGCGGAAAATCTTGGGGTCCGCCTGGACATGCCGCCGCAGCTGCTGCAGAGCCTGATGTTGAAGGCGACAGAAGCGGTGCGGGCCCGTTTGCTCGCGGTTATACAGGCCGCAATCCAGCAGGTCCTGGCTTCGATCTCCGACAAGGTCCTGCGCAAAGCGGCCGCGCCCCGGAATTTCAGCCGTGCGGTCGCATTGATCGACAGGATGCAGGAGCAAGGCCGTCTCAACGAAATTGCGATTGCCGGCTTTGCCGGCGACGGCAAGTATGAGGAGATGGTCGCGGGGCTTGCACGCATCTGCACCGCACCAATCGAACTCATCGAAAAGCTCATGCAGAACCCCCGTTGCGACGGCGTCCTGGTCGCCTGCAAGGCCGCCGAATTCCGGTGGCCGACCCTAAATGCAATCCTCAAGGCCCGCTTCGCACGCTCTGAAATGACGGCCAACGACCTAGTTCAGGTGCGCGCTGATTTCATCAAGCTTTCGGTCGCAACAGCCCGCCGCATGTTCCGGTTCTGGCTCGTCCGCGGCGTGGCCAAAGCCGACTCCTGACCTCTTCATTCTGACAACCGCCCAAGCAAGACATCCGGCTTGCGGCCATAATGTTATAATGTTACATTTCCGCACTTCTGTCAGAACCTCATATTTTTCTGTGAAAAAAGCCGTGGCCGCCCTCGCCTTGCTTCTTGCGCTGCTTCTTGCGCTGCTTCTTGCGCAGGCCTCGCCGGTCCGCGCCGCCGAAAATCAAATTGCCGTCGTGGCCGCGGAAAATTTCTATGGTGACATTGCACGTCAGATCGGCGGCGACCGGGTTTCGGCCGTCAGCATCATGAACAGTCCCGATCAGGACCCGCATTTGTTCGAGACGACGCCCGGCATCGTGCGCCAGATCGCGGCGGCGCAGATCGTGATCCTCAACGGCGCCAACTACGATTCCTGGATGGACAAGCTCCTGGCTGCAGGACCACGGCGTGACCGGATAGTCGTCAATGCAGCACGGCTCACCGGCTACAAAGCCGGGGACAATCCGCATATCTGGTACGATCCCGCGACAATGCCGGTGGTGGCAGCTGCCATTGCCGATGCGCTTGCGAAAGTCGACAGCGCGCATGCGGCCGACTACAGCGCGCGGCTCCAAGTCACGCTTGCCGCATTGGATCAGATCACGCAGCGGATCGCGCAGTTGAAGGCCAAACATGGCGGAGCACCGGTTAGCGCGACCGAGCCGGTGTTCGGCCCGATGGCACGGGCGCTGGGGCTGACCATGCGCAACGAGCGCTTCCAGCTCGCGATGATGAACGACACCGAGCCGAGTGCGCGCGACGTCGCCGCGTTCGAAAACGACCTCAAGGAACGCAAGGTCAGGCTGCTGATCTACAACAGCCAAGTATCGGAGAAATTGACCGAACGGCTGCGTGACATTGCCAAGCGAGCCAAGGTTCCGGTGATCGGCGTCACCGAGACCATGCCGGCGAATGTCAAATTCCAGGATTGGCTGCTGGGCGAGCTCGACAATCTCGACAAGGCATTGAGCGGGCCGAATTCGTGAGCGCCGTCGCCCTCGAGCATGTGACGCTTCAGCTCGGCGGCCGTGCGGTGCTGTCGGACGTCAGCTTCGAGATCCAGGCCGGTGAGTTCATCGGCGTGCTCGGGCCAAACGGAGCCGGCAAGACCACGCTGATGCGCGCAATCCTCGGCCTGCTGGCGCC
>DASSYU010000115.1:0-2602 GCA_035703125.1 Pseudolabrys sp.
GTGCGCGAATTAACCCCCAGCCAGGAAATTTCCGACGAAAGACGGCCATACTCGATTTTCGGACAACGATTCATGACGACCTTCAGCCCGGCCTCCTCGGCGCGTTTGGCGGCCTCGTCATTCCGAACCGTGAGCTGCATCCAGATCACATTCGGCTTCGGCTTGAGCGCGAGCGCATCCTCGACAATCGGCGGCACATCGGCGGAATTGCGAAAAATGTCGACCATGTCGATCGGTTCGGGAATTTCTGAGAGGCGCCCATAGACCTTTTGGCCAAGAATCTCTTTGCCGGCCTGACCCGGATTGACAGGGATCATGCGGTAGCCCCGCTCGAGCAGATATTTGAACGCGAAATAGCTCGGCCGATTGTCTTTCGGCGAGATTCCGACCATGGCGATCGTCTTCACCGCATTGAGAATGCCGCGGATATAACTGTCGGGATAGCTGTCGTGGTTCATTCGGGCGGCGCTGCCGGCTGCTTTTCTATTGCCGAGCGCAAAACTGCGTTTTCGGCTTTTAGCTGCGCGATCCTGGCCTGGACGGTGGCAAATGCCCCCTCGATCTCGGTCTCGGTGAATCGCGTGACGATGTGTGAGGAGCAGTTCACGTCCCACGCTTCGATCGTGAACAGAATCGCACGTTCGGGCTTGGCCTTGTAGCCGCTGTCGAACAACTGCTCGATCAGAGCGGGGTCATTTTCGATCATACGGGCGCGGCCCCAGATCTTGATCCGCTGGCGACGTGCGGGGTCGAGCAGAAACAGGAACGCGCGGTCGTTTTCCGATAAGTTGGCGAGCGTGATGTACTGCCGGTTGCCACGATAGTCGGCAAAGCCGAGCGTCTTTTCGTCGATAACTTTAATAAAGCCCTTTGGCCCACCGCGGTGTTGCAGGTAGGGCGCGCCATCACCGCTCGCGGTCGCCAGGAAGGCGGTATCCTGTTCGGCAATAAACTTCGCAAGCTCAGGCGTGACGCTGTCCGGAAAGCCTTCAGCCATACGGCGCGCATAGCCTTTTGCCGAGCCGCGCTCGGCCTGAGCCAGTTGCGCGGCCGGAGTGAATACTCGGCTGGAATTATTCATTTGTGACCGACCCCGATCGCTGTCCCGAGCGGAACAAAGATAGTCCTTCGCTGTTGCTCACGGTAGGGCCGCGCTAATTGAATTGGGCAGGATTGCGGTAGCAGGCGACATAAGAAGGTCACGCTCATTTGCTGCCATCCGAACGCTGAGGGGCGCCGCCTGGGTTGTGCACAAAGGAGGCGTTCGATGTGTGACTACAGTCTTCACGACGTTGCGTCTCGACCTGCGAAGGTTGGGGACAAACTGGTCTCAACACAATTTCCCAATGCCATCACCCGCGGCTTCGCTGATCCGGCGGAGCCGCGTGTTGCCGTGTGCCTGATGCCCGGCACCGAGCTTGCATTCGAAAAAGAAGTTGAATGCGATGCTTCGTTCCGGTTCTTGCCGACGCGCAAGTCAACGCAAAAGGTTGCGCGATTCCGGCAAGTCAACCTAAACCGGCCGGCGGCTCATCACGATGCTTTGGAATTCCCGGACGGCAAGATCGTGCTGGTGACCGATCTTTGCGAGGGCCAAAGCGCGACCGTGTTGCAGTTGCCGAGCACGCGGCGGCCGGCGGAAGAGCACGGCGAGAGCGAAACGGCGCAAAGCGAGTCGCTTATTGCCTAGCTTTGTCCAGAAATAAGAGAGCCACCGGATTCGGTGGCTCTCAATGAAACTCTATCTGCCGCTGGCGCTATGAACGCAGTCAGCGGTCCTCCCATTTCGGTTCCCGTTTTTCGATAAAGGCCTTCAGGCCTTCTTCGGCATCGCGCGCCATCAGGTTTTCGACCATCACTTCCGAAACATATTGATAGGCGGCGTCCAAGCTCATCTCGGCCTGACGGTAGAATCCTTCCTTTCCGATCTTGACGATGTGGCTGGACTTGCCCGCAATCTTGCGTGCGAAGGCGAGCGCTTCCTCGCGTTCTTTGCCTGGGCTGACCACCCGGTTGACCAGCCCCATGCGGTAGGCGTGGTCTGCCGTAATGGCATCGCCGGTGAGCAGCATTTCCATTGCATGCTTACGCGCGATGTTGCGCGAGAGGGCGACCATCGGGGTTGAGCAAAACAATCCGATGTCCACGCCAGGGGTGGCGAATTTTGCGGCAGTGGAGGCCACCGCAAGATCGCAACTCGCGACCAGCTGGCAACCTGCCGCGGTCGCAACGCCTTGGACAGCGGCAATCACGGGGCGAGGCAAATTCACGATCTGCAGCATTGTCTTGCTGCACAGGCTCATCATGTAGCGGAAATAGGCGCGGCCGCCGTCGGGGTCGCCGCGCCGGCTCGTAAGTTCCTTGAGGTCGTGACCGGCGCAGAAGGCGGGGCCGTTGGCGGCGATCACAACCGCGCGCACCGCTTTGTCCGCGGCAGTTTCCGTGAGAGCGTCGGACAGCGCCGTCAGCATTGCTTCGGACAGGCTGTTCCGCGTTTGCGGGCGATTGAGAATGAGCACGGCGCTGTCGCTGTGATATTCCAGCAGCAGTTCCGGCGCCCGCGTGTCGGCCGCGCGGGAAGTGGTTGGAGCGGTCATTCGGT
>DASSYU010000128.1:0-3883 GCA_035703125.1 Pseudolabrys sp.
GCTGTTCCACGGCTGCACCTCGATCCTCTACGAGGGCAAGCCGGTCGGCACGCCCGATGCCGGCGCCTTCTGGCGCCTGATCGCGCAGCACGGCGTGGTGTCGCTGTTCACCGCGCCCACCGCCTTCCGCGCCATCAGGAAGGAAGACCCCAAGGGCGACTTCATCAGGAAATACGACCTGTCGAAATTCCGCACATTGTTTCTGGCCGGCGAGCGCGCCGACCCGCCGACCATCCAGTGGGCCGAGGAAATGCTCAAGGTGCCGGTGCTCGATCACTGGTGGCAGACCGAGACCGGCTGGTGCATCGCCGGCAATCCGGTCGGCTTAGGCGCGCTGCCGGTGCGCTACGGCTCGGCCTGCGTGCCGATGCCGGGCTATGCCATCGACATCGTCGACGAAGCCAACAAGGTGCAGCCGGCCAACAAGATCGGCTCGATCGTGGTGAAGCTGCCGCTGCCGCCGGCCAGCTTCCCCACGTTGTGGCAGCAGGACGATCGCTTCAGGGAAAGCTACCTCTCGGAGTTTCCCGGCTACTACAAGACGGCCGACGCCGGCTACAAGGACGACGACGGCTATGTCTACGTCATGAGCCGCACCGACGACATCATCAACGTCGCCGGCCACAGGCTTTCGACCGGCGGCATGGAGGAGGTGCTCGCGTCACATCACGATGTCGCCGAGTGCGCCGTGCTCGGCATCAAGGACGATCTCAAGGGCGAGGTGCCCTGCGGCTTCATCGTGCTCAAGGCCGGCGTCAATCGCCCACCCGAGGAGATCGAGAAGGAGATCGTCGCGCTGGTGCGCGAGAAGATCGGCCCGGTGGCGGCCTTCAAGCTGGCGATCACGGTGACGCGGCTGCCGAAGACGCGCTCGGGCAAGATCCTGCGCGGCACCATCAAGAAGATGGCTGACGGCGAGCCCTGGACCATGCCCGCGACGATCGACGACCCCGCGATCCTCGATGAGATCGGAAGCGCGATGAAGGGGCGAGGGGTGGGGGGTTAGGGGCGGCGGTGTTCGGAAATGAATTGGCGCTCGTGGGGCATCTTTAAAAACGGGTTCGACTCACTCTACCTCAGGCAAGTATCCGGTCACGGATGCAATGGTTGCACTAGCCTTTGAACCTCCAGCCTACTTTACGAGCCGGGCCCCGGCGTTCGTGCGTTTATCCGCTTTTTCGGTCGCTTTCGGGGCTAAAGCGGACATGACTTATTGCGGCGCATATGTCGGCTTATGACCTAAAGCGGACATCACTGAGCCAATTCGTCGCATCGGCAATCTGCAACGGCACGGCTGAATTCCTTCCAATAACGCTATTTGAGCCGTTACGATCTCCCAAATAGGGGGCACATGGTTGAGAGCGGCGACTGGCCGCCCCATCCTCGCAGCCGACGTCGCCGGGTACAGACGATTAATAGGCGTTGATGGATAGGGCACTCTCGCAGTCCTGAAGACGCACCGTCGCGATGTCATCGGTCCGAAAATTGCTGAGCATCACGGTGGCTGCTCCGGGCAAACAAAAGGTCCGATGAATCGTCGTCTTGCCGCCGTGCTCAATGCAGACGTGGTTGGCTACTCGCGCCTAATGAGCGCGGACGAGGCCGGCACGCTGCAATTGCTGAAGACGCACGAGATTGGAGTCATCGAACCCACCGTCGCCAAGCATAACGGCCGCATCGTCAAACGGATGGGCGACGGCTATCTGGCCGAGTTCGCCAGCGTGGTCGACGCGGTCGAGTGCGCTCTGGGTTGGCAGGCTCAGACAGCGGTGAGTGATCGGCTGAAGTTCCGGATCGGCGTACACCTCGGCGACATCATTACCGAGGGGGAGGATATCTACGGAGAGGGTGTCAACATCGCCGCGCGGCTGGAAGCGTTGTCCCAGCCGGGCTGCCGATGATGCCTTCCGGCAGGTGCGCGATCGCATCAACGTTGAATTCCACGATCTTGGCGAGCACGAAATCAAAAACATTCCGCGTCCATTGAGGGTGTGGGAGTGGCGCTGTCCGACCGCGGTTCCGAGCCGTTTGCAGAACGTCAAGCTCCCGGCGATGGACAAGCCTTCAGTCGTTATCATGCCGTTTCGTAACCTGACCGGCGATCCGGACATGGAGTATTTTGCCGATGGCCTGCGCATGGATATCCAGAATGCGCTGGTAAAGGTCTCGGGCCTGTTCTTGATCGCGTCAGGCAGCGCTTACGCTTTCCGCGGCGCGCGCCCGCAAGATGCAGGTTGTACGCTCGGTGCAACATATGTGTTGGAGGGCAGCATCAGGGCGGCAGGCAAGAAGGTGCGGGTGACCGCCGATCTGTCGGAAGCGACTTCCGGGCGGGTCATTCTGGCCGAACAGTTCGACCGTGTCCTCGACGACTCGTTTGATCTGCAGGACGAGATCACCGGCCGGGTGCTCGCGGCGATTAATGTCAGGCTGGTCTCGGGTGAGCAGGCAAAGGTCTGGCACAAGACACTGAAGGACTTGAGGGCGCTGGAGGCGTTCTACAAGGGCGTGCACGCGTTCTATCAAATGGATCGCGAGTCCATGCAACATGCTCGGCAATATTTCGAACGTGTCGCCGCGATTCGCCAAGATGCGTCGGCCGGGGCAACCTGGGTGGCGATGAGCCACTGGTTCGACATCCAGCGCGGTTGGAGCGAATCGCCCGAAAAGTCCAAGGAGCTTGCCCGCCAATGGGCTGAAATCGCTGTCGCGATGCCGGACGCCGACGGGCAGGCGCATTCGGCACTGAGCTATCTCTATCTGATCGAGCGGCGTTTCGACGAAGCGCTCGAGGCCGGACGCCAGGCCATTGCGAACCGTCCGAGCTGTGCTTATGCGAATTGCTTCTACGGCAACGTCCTGCACTACTGCGGGGATCAGGAAGGCGCGATCCACCACGTCAAGCTTGCCATGCGGGTCCAGCCGCTTCATCCGCCGTTCTATCTCCACATGCTTGCGTTGGCGTACTGGGCAAAGGGAGAACTCAACTCGGCAGTTTCGACGGCCAAACAGGCGCTTGAATTGAACCCCGAAGATCTGGCGAACCGGATCCTCCTGACGAGCGCCTATGTCGAGCTTGGCCTGCGGGACCTGGCGGAAGAGATCGCCGCCGACATCAAACGCATCGATCCGTCGTTTTCTGTCGCGCAGTTCGCTAATGCCCAACCGTGCCGCAATAACAGCCTTCTAGAAAAATTCGTTTCCGATCTCCGATCCGCGGGATTGCCGAACTAAATAGGAGAATAGCTCTCCCGGTAACGCTCGTCGCCTCCAGAGATTAGCCCCCCATTCCGCTAAGGTCTGTTTTGCCTGGCAGCCTCCGATGTCCGCTTCTGGCCCTTAGCCGACATCGCTAGTTGCGCCGCACATGTCCGCTTTCGGGGGCAAAGCGGACATTGCTTTTGCGGTGCACATGTCCGCTGATAACCCAAAGCGGACATGGACTGAAACCGCTGCGGCTGACCAATGCAATTTCCGGGTTGGTCGGCTGTAAGTTTGCGATGGTGGGTCTGCTCGGAGGTTCCCACCGCCATCCCGATTCCGCCACCGTTGACCAATGTCAAGGCATCCCCGGTCGGCGGCGAATACAATTATTGTTGTAGTCGTGCGGCGCACGGAAAGCAGCCGAGAAATGCTGAAGCACTGCACTCCTTGGCCCAAGGAATTTGCCTGTCGTTACCGACAGCAGGGATATTGGACGAACAATACGCTACACGGCATGCTGGCAAGCTCGATCCGAGCCGTGCCGGAGCGGATCGCCTTGGTGCAAGGCGAACGGCGCTTAAGCTATGCGCAGCTAGGCCAGGCGATTGACCGATTGGCCGGACGACTGCTTGATCTCGGATTGCGACCGCTCGATCGGGTGGTGTTCCAGCTGCCAAAC
>DASSYU010000316.1:0-5933 GCA_035703125.1 Pseudolabrys sp.
GGTCGGAAACGTTTCCAGCAGTCGCTTGATTAATGTGACATGCCACGGCAGGCCCGACATCGCTGGAAAATGATAAAGGTAGATCGGGATCGGCCTTTGCGCGGTCGCCTTCACGAGCGCGTCGATATAGGCGACAAGGCCATCGTCGGGTACACCCTTGTAGTAGAAAGGAGGCAGCACCAGCGCGCCGGCAAACCCGAGATCGGCAGCATGACGCGTGAGCGCGACCGCATCCGAAACAGCGGCGGCGCCGGTGCCAACCATCAGCCGGTCCAGCGGTAGGCCGTTGGTCTTGTAGGCGTCCATGACTGCCTTGCGCTCGGCGAGCGAGAACGAGGTCGCTTCGCCCGTGGTGCCGAGGACGTTGAGGCCATCGCAGCCAGTGTCGAGCAGGTAGCGCGCGAGCTTGACCGCGCGCTTGAGGTCGGGCGCGCCACCCTCGTCGATCGCTGTAGCAATCGCGGCGATCACACCGGAAAGGGGCTTGGTCAACGTCATCTCCGTCTGTCTATCAGGCTTCTAGCTAGCCACTCACGTTATAAGCGGCAAGCGCCGCCATATTGACCAGCTGGTTGTCCTTGGCGCCGAGCTGGACGATCTGGACCGGGCGGTCGAGCCCCACCAGCAGTGGTCCAATCACAGTGGCACCGCCGAGCTCCTGCAGCATCTTGGTCGAGATCGAGGCGGAGTGAAATGCCGGCATCACCAATACGTTGGCCGGCCCCGACAGGCGGCAGAACGGGTATGCCGAAGCCAGCTCGGGATTGAGCGCCACGTCGGCAGCCATTTCGCCGTCGTATTCGAAATCGACCCGTTTGCCATCGAGAATCTTCACCGCTTCGATTACCCGCGCCGAACGCTCTCCGGGCGGATGCCCAAAGGTGGAGAATGCAAGCAAGGCCAGGCGCGGCTCATAGCCTAGCCGGCGTGCAACGCCGGCAGCCTCCACGGCGATGTCAGCGATTTCATGTGCCTCCGGCATCTCGGTCACCGCGGTATCGGCAACGAGCACGGTGCGTCCGCGTGCCACCACGACCGACACGCCGATCACGCGGTGGCCCGGTTTCGGGTCGATGACATGGCGGATGTCTTCGAGCGCCACCGAAAAATTGCGCGTGACCCCGGTGACCATTGCGTCGGCGTCGCCGAGTGCGACCATGCAGGCGGCGAAGTGATTGCGGTCCTGGTTCACCAGCCGCTGGCAGTCGCGCATCAGGTAGCCGTGACGCTGCAGTCTCTCATAGAGGAAGTTCATATAAACCGAATTGCGCGTCGACATTCGTGCATTGACGATCTCGATGCCCTCGCCGAGCTCGATGCCGGCCTCGCGCGCGGACTGGCGCACGCGATCCTCGCGCCCGACCAGGAGCGCGGTGCCCAGGCTCTGGTGCACGAAACTGGCCGCCGCGCGGATAACCTGTTCTTCCTCACCTTCGGCAAAGACCACGCGCTTAGGTTGCCGCCGCAGCCGGTTGAACACCTGGACCAGGGTCCCAGCGATCGGATCGCGTCGTGCGCTCAATTGATGCCGATAGGCGTCCATGTCGACGATCGGTTTGCGCGCGACGCCGGTGTCCATCGCCGCCTTGGCGACGGCGGGCGGCACGTGGGAAATCAGTCGCGGATCGAACGGCACGGGGATGATGTAGTCAGGCCCATATTTTGGCCGCGCCCCATAGGCGCTGGCGACTTCGTCGGGGACGTCTTCGCGCGCGAGCTCGGCGAGGGCGCGTGCCGCGGCGATCTTCATTTCCATGTTGATCGCGGAGGCGCGCACGTCGAGCGCGCCGCGGAAGATGTACGGGAAACCGAGAACGTTGTTGATCTGGTTCGGGTAGTCGGAGCGCCCCGTCGCCATGATGGCGTCATCGCGCACGGCGGCGACTTCTTCGACGGTGATTTCAGGGTCGGGGTTGGCCATCGCGAAGATGATCGGCTTCGGCGCCATCGTCTTCACCATGTCCTGCGTCACCGCACCTTTGGCCGACAGCCCGAAGAAAACATCGGCGCCATCCAAAGCCTGAGCGAGCGTGCGCGCCGACGTCTTGACGGCGTAGCCCGACTTCCACTGGTTCATACCGTCTTTGCGGCCTTGGTAGATCACGCCCTTGGTGTCACAGAGGATGAGATTGTCGGGCTTGAGGCCGATTGCCTTGAGCAATTCGAGGCATGCGATTCCGGCCGCACCAGCGCCGTTGCAGACGAGCTTCGTCGTGGTGATCTCACGTCCGGTCAGATCGAGCGCATTCAGCAGGCCGGCGGCGGCGATAATGGCAGTGCCGTGCTGGTCGTCATGGAAGACCGGTATGTCGAGAAGTTCGCGCAGCTTCTGCTCGATGATGAAACACTCCGGCGCTTTGATGTCCTCGAGATTGATGCCTCCCCAGCCCGCGCCGAGATAGCGGACGCAGTTGATGAATTGCTCGGGGTCTTCGGTGGAGACTTCCAGATCGATCGAGTCGATGTCGGCGAACCGTTTGAACAGCACCGCTTTCCCTTCCATCACGGGCTTGGCCGCAAGCGCGCCGCGGTTGCCTAGCCCCAGAATGGCGGTGCCGTTGGTGATAACGGCGACGAAGTTGCCCTTGACGGTGTAGTCGTAGGCGCGGCTGGCGTCCTCGGCGATGGCCAGCACCGGCACCGCGACGCCAGGCGAATAAGCCAGCGACAGGTCGCGCTGGGTCGCCATCGGCTTGGTAGCAATGACTTCGAGCTTGCCCGGGCGGCCAACGCTGTGAAATTGCAGGGCTTCCTGGTCGGTAAAGGTCGGCCGGCTATGGCCGGCAGGGGGCTTGGCCATTGGTACTCCATCAACACAACCGGGACGCCGGCTTAATCGACGTTAGCGGATGCAACCGCGCGGACTCAAGGGAAGGTGGTACCACCCGTCCTACGGTTGAATGAACGGAAGCCGCAGGGTAATCGGTGCCGGTAAGACCGATTCTTTCGTTTGGCAGCCATGATCCGATTCCTACTCCGCTTTATCGGCCTGATCTGCCTGGCGGGCGGATTCATCCTGTTGATCTATGACGGCACCAAATCAATCGCCGGCAATAGGCTTTTTCTGACCGACGTGCAGACGCTTTGGGAGCTCGTCAATCCCGGCAGCTTGGCCAAACTCAAACCGATGATCCAATCTTACGCAGGTGGTTTCCTCTGGGATCAGCTGATGGTCACGCTCCTGTCCGCGCCGAGCTGGAGTGTGCTCGGCGTCCTCGGCATCCTGTTTATTCTCCTGGGGCGCAAGAGGAAGCCCCTGATTGGCTATGTAAGGCCCTAGGCGCCCGCCATCGTGCCGTAGACGTGATCCGCCCGGCCATTCCGGCAGCATCGGTCCCGACATATATTGCGTTCTGCGTCTGCAGGAGGATCCGCATGTTCGGCTTCAAGAAGGTTGCTATGCCCAAGCCCGCCGAAGCGCTGCCTGGCCGCGCGCAGCCGATCGGCACCGCGACGGCACATTTCATCAATCACCGGGCGTTGAAGGGTCCGTACCCGGAAGGAACCGAAAAGGCGCTGTTCGGTCTTGGCTGCTTCTGGGGGGCGGAGCGCAAGTTCTGGGAACTTGGCGAGGGAATCTATGTGACCGCCGTCGGCTATGCCGGCGGATTGACCCCCAATCCGACGTATGAAGAGGTTTGCTCGGGCCGGACCGGGCACAATGAAGTTGTGCTTGTGATCTACGATCCGCAAAAGATCAGGTACGAGCAGTTGCTCAAAACGTTCTGGGAAAATCACGACCCGACCCAGGGCATGCGTCAGGGCAACGACATCGGCACCCAATATCGTTCTGGTATCTACACCTTTACGCCCGCGCAGAGAAAAGCGGCCGAGGCCTCGAAGAGGATGTACGAGCAGGAACTGAAGCAGAAGCGCTATGGCGCGATCACCACGGAGATCGTCGATGCGCCGGAGTTCTATTTTGCCGAGGACTATCACCAGCAGTATCTCGCCAAGAATCCGTTTGGCTATTGCGGGCTGGGCGGACCCGGGGTCGCCTGTCCCATCGGGACCGGAGCAAAGCTGACGCAAGGTGCGACGGCTTGATTCCTGCGCGGCCATGATCCGTGGCCGGCTGATACACGCGACGGTGCCGCTCGACTGTCCGGCGCGGCGTGGGTGACACCGTTTCGTCAGGGCACGATGGCTCTGAAACGTAAGTGGCCGGGCATATGTCCGGCCACCACGTGAAGAAACACCCGCTTGGCGCGCGCTATTTCTTCATGTGCTTTGACAGGAATTCCTGTGTGCGCTTCCAGGCGAGGTCGCCGGCTTCTTTGCGGTAACTTGCACGCTCGTCGCAATAGAAGCCGTGCGGCGCATCGGGGTAGGTGTAGATCTCGGCCTGCGACTGCTTCTTCTTGATGGACTCGACTACGTCCATCGGGATGCCGTCGTCTTTTTCGCCGAAATGCATCTGCATCGGGCACTTCGGCTTCTCGTCGGCAAACTTGCCGATCATGCCACCGTAGAAGGAAACCGCGGCTGAAAACCCGGGAATGCGGCAGGCAGCAAGAAATGCCGCGGTGCCGCCCATACAGAAGCCGACGACACCAAGCGGCCCTGTGCCTTTGAGATCGCCTTGGGCGGCTGCGACATCGGCCATCATGTGATCCCAGTTAAGATTGCCGAGGTAGCTGCGTGCGTGCGCGATCTCATCGGGAGTGTAACCGCTTTCGAAATCGCGCACGAAGCGGTCGAATACTGCGGGCGCAACCGCGACGTAACCGAGTGCCGCAAGCCGGTCGCAGACCGCGCGGATGTGATGATTGACTCCGAAAATTTCCTGCACCACCACCACTCCGCCCTTGGGCGTGCCCGCGGGATCGGCGCGGTAGGCGCCGAGCGAGTGCTTGTCGGTCGTGGTCAAAGTGAACTGCTTACCCAACGTTGCCTCCCGTAATTTTTGTCGAACCAAAAACCGTGGCGGTTTTACCGTTATTTGAATGCCTTCGCCAGCAGCTCGTAAGAGCGTTTCCGCGCCGCATGATCGAAGATCATTGTGGTCACCATCAGTTCATCGGCTTTGGTGGCTTCGATCAGCGGTAGCAGCCGCGTCTTCATCGTGTCGGGCGAGCCGACCGAAAGGCGCGTGCGGTTCTGCACGATGCGCGTCCTGTCGACCGGCGTGTACTCATAGCGCGCGGCATCTTCGGGTGAAGCCAACGGCTGGTATTCGCCCTTGGCGCGGCGCACGAAATTGAGATCGACGGTTGCGGCAAGCCGCTCTGCCTCTTCGTCGGTGTCTGCGCAGACCACATGCGTTGCCAGGATCGCGTAAGGTTTTTTGTGAGAGACGGATGGCTTGAAATTGTCGCGATAAAGCCGCATCGCTTCGACCGCGTCAAAATTCGCAAAATGATGCGCGAATGAAAACGCCGCGCCGATGTGTCCTGCGAGTTGCGCACTGTAGTCCGACGAGCCGAGAAGATAAATCGGCGGCAACGCAACGTCGGACGGCATTGCGCGCACATTGTGAAACGGATGGCCGGCTGGAAAGCCGCGTGTCTCAAGCAGCATCAGCTCATTGAAACGCTCGAGAAAGTCGTCTTCCTCGCTGATGCCCTGGCGCCGCCGTAGCGCGTAGGACGTCGCAGGGTCGGTGCCGGGGGCGCGGCCAAGGCCGAGGTCGATGCGCCCGGGATAGAGAGCCTCAAGCATCTTGAAGCGCTCGGCCACCATCAGCGGTGCGTGATTGGGCAACATCACGCCGCCGGATCCGACACGCATGCGCTTGGTCACCGCCGCGATCTGGCCGATCATGATGTCCGGTGCAGAGCTCGCAATCGCCGGCAAGTTGTGGTGTTCGGCCACCCAGTATCGGGTAAATCCGAGAACATCGGCGAGCTGCGCAAGATCGAGCGAATTGCGCAGAGCCTGCGCGGCGGTGGAGCCGGCAGAGACGGGCGAGAGGTCGAGGATGGAGAGCGGGA
>DASSYU010000392.1:0-11902 GCA_035703125.1 Pseudolabrys sp.
TTGCGAGGGTCTCGCAGCCGAGCCGTGTGTTCACCAAGCTGTCGTCGGCGATGCCGAGCTTGATGTCATTTTCTAGGAATGCGTCGAGTACCGCGTCAGAAATCTGATCGCAAACTTTGTCCGGATGACCTACAGAGACCGACTCGCTGGTAAAAAGAAAGTTCGTATGAGCCACCTGCAACTCCTCCCGTGGCGCGGCCATGCTGCCGCCTCATGCCATGTCGGGGCTGGTTCTTGCAGCGGCGGCGATGCAGGTCAAGATGCGGGCAGCGTTGGGCAGATGCCTCAAAGCGATGGGATAAGACCCTAATTCAATTGATACCGGCGTTTTGCTCGACCAGATCGACGATGCGACGGCGCAACTTGCTGCTCTTTATGCGCATAAAGGCCTTGGTCAAGGACAGGCCATCGGACGTCGCAAGGAAGTCGGTGACGTAGGCCGGCGAGGGCGCTTCGCTCATGCTGCCGACATGCCCCGACGAATGCGGTGCGCCTTCGAAGAAGAATGAAACCGGCACCTGGAGGATGTGCGCGATTTGCTGCAGCCGGCTGGCGCCAATGCGGTTAGTTCCTTTTTCGTATTTCTGAACTTGTTGGAAAGTGAGCCCAAGAGCATCACCCAGCTTTTCCTGGCTCATGCTTTGCATCATTCGGCGCATGCGGACGCGTGAACCGACATGTCTGTCAATCGGGTTCGGCGCCTTCTTAGCCATAGATTTCTCCTATGCCCCCATTTCGGCATAGTTGTCACAAGTGAAGGCGCCAACGCAATGCGCGGGTCCTTGTAATCAGGCAACGCCGCGTAAATTTAGTCATAGATGTCAGCGGAATTTGTATCACTACATTCCGATGGTATTTTGTTTGTCGGCGATTTTGCTGCCTGATTTTCATGCAGCAACTTACATAATGCTGTGAATAATTGCGCAATCTACGCGCGAAACCGCCGGCGCCCCACAACAAGCAGGCTGAGCAGCAAGGCGGAGCCCAAGAGGTAGTTGCCGTACTTCACGTAAAGCGTCGGTTCGATCGCAGCCGGTAGCCGGGCGTCCAGCACGCCTTCGATTCCCAAGGGCAGTGAATTGATGATGCGTCCGACGGGGTCGACCACTGCCGAAATGCCGGTGTTGGCTGCACGTACCAAGGGCAGCCCTTCGGCGATCGCAAGGACGCGTGCCTGCTGGAAATGCTGATACGGCCCCGAACTGATTCCGAACCAGCCATCGTTTGTGACATTGACCATCCAGCCCGGGCGCTCGCCGGGGGGCACTGCAGCACCAGGAAAGATCGCCTCGTAACAAACCAACGGGAGCATTTTTGGCGCGCCGAGAATGTCCATCGGGCGTCGGCGATCACCAGAGAGAAAGCCGCCGATTACTTTCGTCAATTGCATCAAGCCCAACCGTTCGAGCACGCGTTGGAACGGCAGGTACTCGCCGAACGGAACAAGATGCACCTTGTCGTAGATGCCGCGGATAGACCCATTGGGGTCGATCACATAGATCGAATTGTACGCGCGCTGGTCGCGCGGGTTGGCATCCGACGCCGCGCGCACTGCGCCCGTTATCAGTACCGTTGACGGCTTGATCAGGCCGGCGATTTGCGCAAGCACATCAGGCTCGCGCGTCAGAAAGAAGGGAAAAGCCGCTTCCGGCCAAATGAGATGCGTCACGTCACGGATGCCGTTCGAACCTGGACTTGTAGCGCGATCCGATAGACGCAAGTAACGGCTCATTACGTTCGCCTTTGCCGAATAGTTGAATTTGTCATCTTGCTGCAAATTGGGTTGCATGATGCGCAGGCGGATGCCGTTCACATATTCCGTTGGGTGCAACCACAGCCTTGTGGTGCCGTAGCCGGCGAGCCCCGCGAAGACAATCAGTCCAAAAACGAGAGGGCGGTACGGATGTCGCGTATCGGCCTTATCGTCGGCGATTACTGCGGGACTCGCGCAAATGGCCACGCAGAGAAATGTAAGGGTCCATATCCCGGTCAACGAAACGCTTTGCGCGAGCACGAGCGGCTCAGTCAGCGCGTAGCCAAAAGTATTCCAGGGAAACCCGCCGAGCAGGCGGCCGCGTAGCCATTCTGCGGCGGTTATTGCGGCGGCGAGGGCCAGGATTCGTTCGGGCCCGCGTACCCAGAGCAGCCGGGCGATCGCAAGTCCAAGGCCCGTGTAAAGCGCCAAATAAGCGGGGAGTCCGGCAACGGCGACAGGTAAAAGCCAGCCGAAGGTCTTGGCGTCGACGAGAAAGGCGTATCCGACCCAATAAAGTCCTGCGAGGAAATATCCGAAACCAAAACACCAACCGGCCACCGCGGCGGTGATTGCGCCGCTCCAGCGTCCGGCGGTGGATCCGTCCGCGAGCCAGACCAGGATCGGAAATGTCATGAACAGGACAGGCCATGCGTTGATGGGCGGCATGGCCAAAGCCGACGCGGCACCGGCAACGAATGCAATGTTTGCACGCCGCCAGCCAATGGCGAGCACAATGGCTTGGGCGAGGCGGGTAATGATCACGGCTGGCGCACGCCGGCCGGACCGGTGTCGTTGCGGGGTGACTTGTCATCGGGCGCGCCCGGCGAAGTCGCGACGCTCGAGAACACGCCATCGGCCTCGCTGCGCTTGCGCGCCTCGCGCGGCCGCTCGCGTCTCTCTTTCAGCCGGGTTATCCTTACGCGCTTGACGCGGCGTGGATCTGCGTCAAGGACTTCGAACTCGAAAAGATCCGGGCCGGGCACGATCTCTCCTCGCACGGGCAGGCGCCCCGCGCGCGTCACTAGATAGCCGCCAATGGTGTCGACGTCGTCGATAGCGTCGCCAACGTCGAAATCGTTGCCGACGGTCGCGATGACATCTTCGATCTTGGCTCGCGCGTCAGCGACAAATGAGCCGTCAGGTAGCTGTGTAATTTCGGGCGTGGCGTCTTCGTCGTGTTCGTCGGCAATGTCGCCGACGATCTGCTCGACGATATCCTCGATGGACGCAAGCCCGTCGGTGCCGCCATACTCGTCGACCACCAGCGAGAGGTGAATTCGGGTCGCCTGCATGCGCGCGAGTAGATCGATGACGCGCATCGACGGTGGCACGAACAGGATCTCGCGGACGATCTTCGTCGCCGACAGCGGCGTGCCGAGGTTGATTGCCTTCAGATCGAGGCCTGCGGGCAGCGGCTTTTTACGCTTGGCATTTTTTTCCGGATTGGCGGCCGCGCGCGCGGTCATGAAGGCGATCAGGTCGCGGATATGGACCATGCCGACCGGGTCGTCGAGGGTGTCGTTGTACACCACAAGTCGCGAATGGCCCGCACCCTCGAACACTCGCATCAATTCGCCGAGCTTGATGTCCTGCTGGACGGCGACAATGTCGGCTCGCGGTACCATGACGTCGCCGACGCGGCGCTCGCGCAGGCCAAGGATGTTCCTGAGCATCCGGCTTTCGTCCGCAGTGAAGCTGGAATCGCCAGGCCCGACGGCATCGAGAACGTCCTGCAAATTCGCACGCGCAATATTCGGCTTCCGTCCGAACAGCGCGCGCAGGGCGCGGATGAACCAGTTCTCACCCCCGTTGTGCGCCGGTGGCACCGGCACCGGCAGGTTTCGCGGTTCGTATGACGAAACGCCGGCGGGCCGTGAACCAGATGGATCGCTTTCAGACATGACGGTCAGGCGTTGCCAAAATCATGCGCGCGGTAGGGATCAGGCATGTTCAAACGCGCCATGATCTTCCTTTCGAGCCCTTCCATCGCCTCAGCCTGGGCGTCGGTCTGGTGGTCGTAGCCGTTGAGGTGGAGAAACCCGTGCACTGCGAGGTGCGCGAGATGATGAAGAAAGTCGCGGTTTTCATCAGCACACTCCCGTTCAAGCGTCTCGAAAGCGATCACGATATCGCCGAGCAGCCGTGTGCCTTCGCCGATGTCGGGACCCGAGGCGGGAAACGACAAAACGTTGGTCGGCTTGTCGATGCTGCGCCAGTTCCGATTGAGCGAGCGGATGGCCGAATCGTCGGTGAGCACAATACTGACTTCACCGCCCGCTGTTGAGAGCGCTGCGGCCGCGGCAAGCACCGAGTTCCGCACGGTTTTTTCGGCCAGAAGCTGGCCGTCCCAGAGCGGTGACTCAATCCGAATGTCGATGTGCAGCGGCGATGCAGGCCGCCCCGGCGGCGTCTTCATCCTTTTCCCTCGCGCGTGGGGACGCCGCGATCGTAGGCCTCGACGATGCGGGCCACGAGCTCGTGGCGGATGACATCCTCATGTGTGAACGCCACATGACCGATGCCTTCAATGCCTTTCAGCAGTTTGACGGCTTCCGCGAGGCCAGATGCCTGGCCGTGTGGCAGGTCAACCTGGCTTGGATCACCCGTGACGATCATGCGGCTGTTTTCACCCAGCCGCGTGAGAAACATTTTCATCTGCATGGAGGTCGTGTTTTGCGCCTCGTCCAGGATAACGGCGGCATTCGAGAGCGTGCGGCCGCGCATGAAGGCAAGCGGAGCGATTTCAATTTCACCGGCTTGCAGCGCCCGTTCGACGATGCGCGCGTCCATCAGGTCATAGAGCGCGTCGTAGATCGGACGCAGATAGGGATCGACTTTTTCGCGCATGTCGCCGGGAAGAAAGCCGAGACGCTCGCCAGCCTCGACGGCAGGGCGCGACAAGATGATGCGGTCGACCTCTTTACGCTCGAACATCTGAACTGCCTGCGCGACGGCGAGCCAGGTCTTGCCCGTACCGGCAGGTCCGGTCCCGAACACCAATGCGTGGCGCTTGAGCGCGCGGATATAGGCATCCTGCGCGGCCGTGCGGGCGCGCACTGGCCGCTTGCGCAAGTTGACCTCCTCGAATGCCGGCCGCGGCGCGGCAGGGTCGTAGTCAAAGAGCGAGCCCTGCGCGATCGCCTGGCGGATGGCGCCTTCGACGTCGCCCTGGCTCAAGTCACGCCCGCGCTTGAGCTGCTCATAAAGTCCCTCGAGAACGTGGCGCGCCTGCTCGCAGGCGCCGCGCGAGCCTTCGATCGTGACATGATTGCCCCGCTGCTCGGCGACCACGCCGAGGCGGCGCTCAATCAACGCAAGATTTTGTCCGTATTGTCCGAACAGCACCGATGCGAGCTTGTTGTCTTCGAATGCAAGCACGGTCTGGGTCGTGGCCGTCTCCTCGGAGGCGGCAGCGGGTGGGATCACGGGATCCTTTGTGCGCAAGGCTGGTTCAGGCTCCTGCCGCTGTGAGCGCTACTGCACGGCTTTCATCGGCGAGGCTGCCAAAAAGGCTGTTGCTGCCGACTTCGTCGACGGTCACGCGGTGCACCGAGCCGATGCATTCGGCCGGTGCCATGACCTGCACCGCTTGCAGATACGGCGATCGGCCCACGAGCTGCCCGGGCAGCTTGCCTGGCCTTTCGAGAAGCACGTCGACGGTGCGTCCGGCAAATCCGGCGTTGAACCGGCGTTGATTGCGCGTAATGGCGGACTGCAGCCGTTGCAGGCGCTCGGACTTCACGTCCGCAGGAATCTGCTCTTCCATTTCGGCGGCGGGCGTCCCGGGGCGCGGCGAGTACACGAAGGAGAATGCGCCAGCGTAACCAACCTCGTCGACCAGTGTGAGGGTGTGACGGAAATCCGACTCGGTTTCACCGGGGAAGCCGACGATGAAATCGGATGTGAAGGCAAGGTCCGTGCGGCCCGCACGAAGACGCGCAATCACATCGAGATAGTCCGTGCGCGTATGCTTGCGGTTCATCGCGGCAAGAATACGGTCGGAACCGGATTGCACCGGCAGGTGCACGTAGGGCATCAGCTCGGGCAATTCGCGATGAGCCGCGACCAGGTCGTCATCTATGTCGCGCGGGTGGCTTGTCGTGTAGCGCAGACGAAGAATGCCGGGGACCTCGGCAAGGCGGTGAAGTAATCTGCCGAGGCTTGATGCCGCGCCGTCTGGTCCGGGCCCATGATAGGCATTCACATTCTGTCCGATCAGCGTCACTTCGCGCACGCCGCCGTCCGCCAGCCGTTCGACTTCGGCGACGATCTTTTCAACCGGGCGCGATACTTCCACGCCGCGCGTGTAGGGCACAACACAGAACGTGCAGAACTTGTCGCAGCCTTCCTGAACGGTGACGAATGCTGAGATGCCGCGCTTGGCGATCGCATCCGGTTTCGGCGCCGCCAGGGCATCAAACTTGTCCTCAACCGGAAAATCAGTGTCGATGACTTTCTCGCCGCGTTGCGCACGCGCGACCATCTCCGGCAGCCGATGGTAGTTCTGCGAGCCGACCACTAGGTCAACGGCGCCCGCGCGCCGGATGATTTCGCGGCCTTCCGCCTGGGCGATGCAGCCGGCGACCGCGATCAGCATGCGACGGCCGTCGCGCGCTGCTGCTTCCTTCATTTCCCGGATGCGGCCGATCTCGGAATAGACCTTTTCAGCCGCCTTTTCGCGGATGTGGCAAGTGTTGAGGATGACAAGGTCGGCGTCTTCGGGCGATGTCGTCTCGTTGTAGCCCGCGGGCGCCAAGGTGTCCGCCATACGATGGGAATCGTAGACGTTCATCTGGCAGCCGAATGATTTGACGTGGACCTTGCGAGTTTTGCTCATGCCATTTCGATGCGAAGCATATCCAATTTACCCGCCGTGCTGGGATTTGTCCCGAGAGACCATATATTTGATTTTACAACGATTTTAAGACTTAGATGGCTCGCGCAGAAAATAAATCCTTAGCTGGAATGCGCGTTTTGCACGGTCAATGGCCGTCCGCGCAAGGCCGAGGCGAGCAGGCCGCGCACCGAGCTTTCGAGCCGCGTGGTCATGGCTTTGCGATCGATCTCAACATCTGCTGGAACTGCTTCGCCATAGCTGACGACGGCATCCACCGCACCCAGCTCGATGAATGCCTTGATGTGTGGCAGGAAATCGAGGTCGCCATACCACGCCACCAGCGGGCGGTGCTGGCGGCCCATGGGGATGCCGTGCAGCCCGGTGTAGCTGACCGACATCGGCTGAATACGGATGTTGCCGGCGTGCGCGGACATCTCTTCCACCGCGCCAAGCAATGCGGAGCGGAATGGCAGAACGCGGTTGCCGTCGCTCGAAGTGCCTTCGGCAAACAGAACCACTGACACGCCGTCCTTCAGCCGCTTGACGATGTCGGCTACGGCCTCTCCGGTCTGATGCCGGCGCGTACGATCGACGAACACTGTTCGCTGGATTTTCGCGGTGATGCCGACCAGCGGCCAGCTTGCGACTTCACGTTTGGCGACGAAGGCTACTGGAGCGACCGAGCCGATAACGAGAATGTCCGCCCACGATACGTGATTGGAAACATAGAGAACAGCGCGGTCACGCGTCGGGGCGCCGTGCACGTGCACACGTATGCGGAGCAACGAGCACAGCACCCGATAGTAATTCGAAGCGATGAAGCCCCAACCGGGCAATCCAAGCTTGCCGAGCGCCCATTGGGCTAAGATCAGCAGCGGCGTGATCGTGAAGAAGAATGCCGCGATGAAAAGCGCGCGCGCCATCGGCGTTCAGTTCCAGCGAATCATGCCTGGCGCTTTTTGTCGTCGCTCAACGGCACGGCATAAAGCTCGAGCCGATGGTCGACGAGTTTATAGCCGAGCTTGCGTGCGACTTCGGCCTGCAGGCGCTCGATTTCCTCGGATTGAAATTCGATCACTTCGCCGTTGCGGAGGTTGATCAGATGATCGTGGTGGGCGTCAGGGCTGGTTTCATACCGCGCCCGCCCATCCCGGAAATCGTGTCGCTCGATAATGCCGGCATCTTCAAAAAGCCGCATCGTGCGATAGACGGTCGAAATCGAAATATGCTCGTCGACCTTGGCACAGCGCCGGTAGAGTTCCTCAACGTCGGGATGATCGTCCGACTGCGCGAGCACGCGCGCGATTACCCGACGCTGCTCTGTCATGCGCATGCCCTTGGTGGCGCATAACGCCTCAATGTTCTTCTTCTCGATGTTGCGCTTGCTCGCGGCGGTCACGTCGGCGTTTCTCTCGAGCCCAGGTCCTTCACTCGACCCCCAATATCATATTGGTCGTGTCAGGTATGTGTCCACCGCACGCTCAGACCAAGTCGCGCCGCAGAATCAGCGCAGTGGCGGTGGCCGTTGCGTCGGCACCGGGATAATAGCCGGAACGACGTGAAATTTCTTGGAAGCCGGCGTGCTGATAGAGCCGCAGCGCCGCCACATTGTGCTCGTCGACTTCAAGGAAAACGGTGCGTGCACCAAGGCCGGCTAAGCGGCGCAGATGAAGGTTGAGCAGCTTGCGCGCAAGCCCGCGGCCGCGTTGCCGGCCGTCGACGGCGACGGAAAGGATTTCCGCCTCATCCTCTACAAGCCGCGACAGGATGAATCCGTTTAGCTTTGCACCGCCAGTTGTCCGGTGTGCTATCACATGCCGGTCAAGAAGCAGACCTTCGACTTCCTGCTCGCTCCAGCCGCGGCGAAATGACCTGCCGTGAAGTGCCGCAATCGCGGATGCGTCACGCGCGCTTGCCTCGGTTATCGACGGTTCGGAACGGCTGAACAGATTGCTGATGAAACCGATCATCGCCGGGCCAATTGCACCGCATCCTGCGGATGCGCGTCCGGTGAACGAAGGTACAGAGGTTTGGGCGGCGTGCCGGTGTCGGATGCAGCGGCGCCGAGTCGCGCGACCCAATTGATGTCTGGTGCGCCGCGCTGGTCGACTTTCATCGGCGCACGCTCGCCGGCGGGCCACAGCGCTGCGAGCTTGGCGGCCGCCGTTCCAGTGACGCGCGGCATACCGGTTGAGGAAACGCGCAAGGCCTCACGCAGCGGTGCGATGCGAGGCGCGACAAGCGTGCGGCCGCCTGGGCCGAAAACCTGCAGGTACACATGATCGTGCCGCGCGTCGATCGCCACCACGACCGGCAGCGTATCGTCGGCCGCAATGAATGGCGCGGCAAAGGCGGCAAGCGTCGTCAGTCCGATCGCGGGCTTGCCCGAAGCAAGCGCAATGCCGCGCGCGGCCGCGATGCCTACTCGCAGACCGGTGAAGCTTCCCGGCCCGGTCGTCACCGCGACACGGTCAATGGCGGAGAAATCAAGCTGAACGCGGTCGAGCACCCGCGCGACCAGGGGCATCAACGCTTCGGCGTGACCGCGCTGCATCGGCAACGATTCGTACGCGCGCAAATCCGCGCGCTCGGTGTCCAACACGGCGACCGAGCAGGCTTCGAGCGCGGTATCGATGGCGAGAACGCGCATGAGTTGAGTTTATCACCGTCATGGCCGGGCTTGTCAGCGCACCGCAGCGTCTTCGCAACAACGCAAAAACGTCATGCCCGGCGCATGCGAGGCACGCCGTCCTTCGGACGGCTATGGCCAGGCATGACGTCGAAATTGCTGGGATATAGGGCCTACATCGGCCTTACTTCGACAACATCGGGAACGAAGTGCCGGAGCAGGTTCTGGATGCCGTGCTTGAGGGTCGCCGTCGATGATGGGCAGCCAGAGCAGGCGCCCTTCATGTCGAGGTACACGATCCCTTCCTTATAGCCTCGAAAGGTGATGTCGCCGCCGTCACCAGCCACTGCCGGGCGCACGCGCGTCTCGATCAGATCCTTGATGGTGGCGACCGTTTCGGCGTCCTTGGCGTCGAAGAATTCATCCGCCGCGGCATCGCTCGGGTTTGCGTCGCCGCTAAGCAACGGCGCACCCGACATGTAGTGCTCCATGATGGCGCCGAGAATAGCCGGCTTGAGCTGTTGCCACTCGCCGTCGGATTTGGTCACCGCAATGAAATCGGATCCGAAGAACACCGCGCCGACATTGGGAACGTCGAACAACTTGGTGGCGAGCGGCGATTGCGCCGCTGCGTCCTTCGTCGGCATGTCAAGCGTGCCGGTCTCGAGCACAGGTCGGCCCGGCAAAAATTTCAGCGTTGCCGGATTGGGCGTGGCCTCGGTCTGGATGAACATCGAAATTGCTCCTTGCCTCAACGGGTTCAAGGCCCGTGGGTGGTCAAATCATAGCGCATAAATGGCGCTTGCGGGGCTTCCGGTCAACCGGCCGGGAAACGGCCGCAAATCAGGAACTGGCGTCGATATCATCGTCGCTCAGGTGGCCCGGCACCAGCGCGACCGGGATTGGAAACGTTCCGGCGGTCTTGGCGAGGTTCGACACTAGGGGGCCTGGGCCTTCCTTGCCGATGCCGGCGGCCAAAACCAAAATACCGATGTCGGCGTCTTCGTCGATCAGCTTGATGATCTCTTCCGACGTGTTGCCTTCGCGAATGACGCGGTCGGGCGTGATCTTGGCAATTTTCTTTGCGCGCGCGGCAAATTTATCGAGCGCGGCGTTTGCAGCCTCCTGCGCCTCAGCCTTCATAAGGTCGGCAACGCCGAGCCATTGCTGATTGCGATCGCCCGGCTCGATCACGCGCAGCATCACGATCTGTGACTTCGTACGACCGGCACGCTTCGCCGCCCAGTACACGGCGCGATCGCATTCCTCGGAGTCGTCGATGACCACCAGATATTTCCGCTTGTGGCCGGCCTCGTAACTGCGGCGCTTGCTACTCATGGTCGCGACGCTCCCGTCCGATCATATGCGCTGTGACGAATGCACAAGCGGGCAATGGTGACATGCCGCCCGGCGCGACGACAAGGCGGATATCTCGCGCCGCAAACTAGCGGCGCACGAAACCGACGATATCCTTGACGGCCTTCATGGTTTCGGCGGCGATTGCCTGCGCGCGCTGCGAGCCGTCGGCCAGGATCGAGTTGATATAGACAGGATCCTGTACGAGTTTCTTCATTTCGGCGCCGATCGGGCCGAGTTTCGCGACCGCGAGATCAACGAGCGCGGTTTTGAAGGTCGAAAACTGGCCGCCGCCGAACTGGCCAAGTACTTCAGCTTTGCTCACGCCTTGCAGTGCCGCGTAGATGCCCACCAGGTTGTCGGCTTCCGGACGCGGCGCAAGGCCTTTCTCCTCGCTCGGCAGAGGTTCCGGATCAGTCTTTGCCTTGCGGATCTTCTGCGCGATGGCGTCGGCGTCGTCGGTCAGATTGATGCGGGAGTAATCTGATGCCTCCGACTTCGACATTTTCTTCGAGCCGTCGCGCAGTGACATCACGCGCGTTGCCGGACCCTGGATGATTGGCTCCGGTTGCGGAAAGAAAGTTTCGCCGAAGCCATGCGCCTGGATCGACGCCGAGAAGTCGTTGTTGAATTTCTGTGCGATGTCGCGCGACAGCTCGAGGTGCTGCTTCTGATCCTCGCCGACGGGAACGTGCGTTGCACGGTAGACAAGGATGTCGGCCGCCATCAGGTTCGGATAAATGTAGAGGCCGACCGACGCGTTCTCGCGATCTTTGCCGGCCTTTTCCTTGAACTGCGTCATCCGGTTGAGCCAGCCGACGCGTGCGACGCAATTGAAGACCCAGGCGAGCTCGGCGTGCTCGGCGACCTGGCTCTGGTTGAAGATGATGTGCTGCTTCGGATCGATGCCACAGGCTAGGAACGCGGCCGTCACCTCGCGCGTGGCGCGCGGCAATTCGTTCGGATCTTGCCACACGGTGATAGCGTGAAGATCGACGACGCAATAGATGCAGTCATAGCGATCCTGTAGCGCCACGAACTTGGTGATGGCGCCAAGATAATTGCCGAGATGCAGGTTGCCGGTCGGCTGCACGCCGGAAAAAACGCGTTCCTTGAACGCCATTGCTCGTCCTCATTGCCTTACGCGGGAGCCATGCCACGCCGGAGGCGCGCCGCGCAAGGGCCTTACGATTTTCATTGCCGGGCGGCCAGCTCTTTGAGCGTTACGACACCGAGCAATCGCAACGCGGCGAAGTAGACGGCGACGCCGAGCGTCACCAGTGCGGCAAGGATCGCCAGTCGTGCGGCCGATGACGCACCGCCC
>DASSYU010000112.1:0-4881 GCA_035703125.1 Pseudolabrys sp.
TTCGCCACGTAGCGCAGCACGCGGAAATTGTCGTTGCCCGGCGCGTCCTCCGGCAGCTTGCCGCGACCGGTCTTCATGGCGTCGGCGGTCTGAATAGCGCGCAGCCAGCATTCCCCGATTCGTCCCATAGCCTGCGAGTCGCTGGAGAACATCGAAATCACGCCCAAGTCCTGCAGAACGTTCTCGGCGGCGATGGTCTCGGCCCGGATGCGGCTCTCAGCGAACGCTACGTCAGACGAAACATCAGGACTGAGATGGTGGCAGACCATGATCATGTCGTAGAGCTCGGCCTGCGAATTGATGCCGTAGGGAAGCGTCGGATTCGTTGACGACGGCAGAACGTTTGGCAGCGCGGAGATCCTGATGATGTCCGGTGCGTGCCCGCCGCCGGAGCCTTCCGTATGGAACGAATGGACAGTACGTCCTTCGAAAGCATCGATTGTGTCTTCAACGAATCCGGATTCGTTCAATGTGTCGGTATGGATGCAGACCTGCACGTCCATATCGTCCGCCACCGTGAGCGCGGAGCGAAGCACGGCCGGGGTGGTCCCCCAGTCTTCGTGACATTTAAGGCCCACAGCACCGGCCTCGATTTGCTCCACCAGCGCGGCCTTGCCGTGTCCATGCCCCTTGCCAAGGATGCCGACATTGACAGGCCAGCCCTCGAAAGATTTCAGCATCATTTCGATGTTGCCTGGGCCGGGCGTGACCGTCGTAGCGTTGGATCCATCTGACGGGCCAGTTCCTCCGCCAATCAAGGTCGTCGTTCCGTTGGATAACGCCGCCTCTGCCTGCTGCGGCGAGATGAAATGGATGTGCGTGTCGATACCGGCCGCGGTCAAAATCAAATGCGAGCCCGAGATCGCATCAGTTGCGAGACCAAGCTCCAAACCGGGCGTCACGCCATCCATGGTCTGCGGATTGCCGGACTTGCCGATGGCACAAATGAGCCCGTCCTTGACGCCGACGTCAGCTTTGACCACGCCTTGTATTGCGTCGATAATTGTGACGTTGGTGATGACAAGGTCAGGCGCCCCGGCCTTGCGCCTTAGCCGGTTGTCCATGCCCATGCCTTCGCGCAAGCTCTTGCCGCCCCCGAACACAATCTCGTCGCCAAACCGGCCGCGCAGGTCGCGCTCGATCTCGACAAACAACCCGGTATCGCCCAATCGAATGCGATCGCCGACCGTTGGACCAAACAAATTGACGTATTCATTACGGGAAATCGTAGCCATGGGGTGTCCCTCAATTCACACGCACTGCTTCAAGCAGTTCAGGACTTCGAGCTAGCCGAGCGGAATCCGCGCTTACTTGCCAATTTTACGGCCTTGGACTTCCGAGCAGCGGCATCCTTACCCGCCGTCGGGCCGTCCACGAGATTATTGAATCCGAAAACGGCCCGCTTTCCCCCAAACGGCACCAAAGCTACCTCGCGCTCGTCGCCCGGTTCGAACCGCATGGCGGTTGACGACGGAATGTTCAGGTGAAGTCCGAATGCCGCAGCGCGGTCGAACTCCAGAGCGCGGTTGACCTCAAAAAAATGAAAATGCGAGCCCACCTGCACCGGGCGGTCGCCGGTATTGCGCACGGAAAGCTTCGTCACTTGTTTCTTTTCATCGAAAGTGACTGGTTCCGCGCTGCAAACATAACCACCGAGAGGCACGTCCTCCGACGCCGGGTCTACTTTTGAAGAAAGGGTTGGAAAGGACTTGGCCTTGGCCATCGTAACCTCCAGTCGCGCACTACTGTATCGGCGTGTGAACGGTTACCAGGCGGCTGCCGTCAGTGAACACCGCCTCGATTTGCACCATCGGGACCAGATCTGCGACGCCGTCCATGACGTCGTTCTTGGTCAGCGCGGAGCGTGCCTCCTTCGTGACTTCTTCGATGGTTTTACCCGCACGGGCACCGTCAAGAGCGACCGCCGAGATGATGGCAACAGCTTCAGGATAATTGAGTTTCAGGCCTTTTGTTTTTCGCTTCAATGCAACCTCGGCCATCATGTAGATGAGCAACTTGTCGAACTCTCTCGGAGTTAGCTGCATTTTTGTCCCTCCTCCCGCACAACCCGAAAAACAGCGTCGTTCATCGACCCTTGATCAAAGAAAACTCGCCAGCACTGCAATGCCAATCAGCGCCATTGCTCCACCACCGGCCTGAATCAAGCGCCGGCTCAAGGTCCGCTGTTGCAAGAGCACCCCAAGTCCTACGCCCGCGCCCAGCACCAAAGCCGTCGCGCCGAGAAAGCCCGCGGCAAATGACAGCCCTGCAAGTCCGCCAGGCATCTCGGAGCCGTGCGCATAACCGTGGAACAGTGCGAAAAAACCGACGACCACCATGGCCACCAACGTCGGAGGCTTAATTTGAAAGGCGATCATCAGTCCGAGGACGACAACGGAGAGGCCAATTCCGGCCTCCACGATTTGCACCGGAATTCCAGCCATACCAATGGCGCCGGCAGCCGCCATAGCGACCAGAAAGCTCAACGGTACAAGCCACAAAGCGCGACCGCCATATTGTGCAGCCAGCACGCCGACGGCGATCATAGCCAGAACATGATCGATGCCGGTGACTGGATGGACAAAGCCGTGCGCTAGCCCGCCTGCGCCATCATGCCCGGGATGGGCCAACGCCGCGACCGAAGCAAACACGAAAAAAATAACAAACGTTGTTACAGTCGCACGTTTCATGAGCATGCTCCCACGCGAACGCTATTTCGCGCGATACTGAAAATCAACCGCACAAGCTCGCGACTCGCGTCCCCCGAAGTCGGTTGGACCCAGGGCCTACGCAGCGCGACTTACGCGGCCAATATCGAATTGCCGCCATAAGGCGACGATCAATCTTTGGTCGCCACGCGGAGTAGTTGCCGCTTCTGGAAATGTCTCAGGATCGCGAAACAAGCCGCGGCGGCCGCAACGTGTTTGAGGGTGTGTCCGCTCAAGATTGAGCCAGCTGAGTAAATCGCCCCATCATTGAACTCGAATAGTTTTGCAAGGACATACAACGCCGCAGCAATCAGCCAATAAGATGTACTGCTGTATCTGGGCGGAAATCTCAGGAAAAGGACCGGCAACACGAGGCAGGGGAAAAACTGGACCCATGCATACAGCCGCAGATCGCCTGTCCAGCGCCACAGCAAGATGCTCAGCACGCCAATGGCGATCAGCGGCCACAACAGAATAGCGCCTGTCTTTGCGTCCAACCGTTCCCCGACGGCCATTGCAAGGATGGTCATGAAGGCGATCGCCATTGGCAACCTGTCCCAGAACAACGTGCGATCATTTGGATCAAGGTGATAGTAGGCCGACCCGAAGCCGGTCATGAGTATCGCCAGGAAAAGCAAGGCGATTGCCGCGTCGCGGCGGAATTGCCCCACCCCCACAACTCCAACGGCAATGAATAGAAGATTTGAAACGACGTTCCAGAAATGCGGTATGCCGAGAATCGTCCGCTGATCGGCGAAATCGTGATAATTCTGGTCCTGGTGGATCGGCGGCAACAGCAGCAGCCCGACGAGCGAAGCCGCCGTCAACGCGAGAAACGCAAGCACGCGGCGGCTATTTTTGGGGCTCTCAAGCATCATCTAATAACCGTCCTCACAGAGGCAGCCGACAAATTATGCCTCAACGAGTGGTCGGCAGCGAAGCGCGAATGCGATCGGAGAAGTCAGGCGCGTTATCGGACGACTGCGCGACGTTATTGATGAGGGAACGCCGCCGCAGCTCTTCGAACGGTAATGTCGTATCCACCCGACCGGAATGATAAAGGTAGCTGTCGATCAGCCCGTTGAGCAGATGGCGAATGTTGAACTGGCCGGTTCGACCGGCGGCATTTGCATAACGTATAATGTTGATCGTGCAGCTATTGGTCAGCAGGTGATAGAATTCTGGCCGATCGGCGAGCTCGTTGATCCGTTCAAGATAAACCAGCAGCACTCTCCGCACGTTCTCGACCGGCGAGTTGAGACGGTAAAGATAAACCGTCTCCTTGCGATAATTGGTGCGCACGCGGACAAGATCGCGTTCGTTTCCCACCACGTAGATCAACTCGAACTGCTTGAAGAGAGAGGCGATAGGATCAAAGCCTTCGCCCACCTCCGGGCGCGTCTCGATGGAGATGCTTAACGGGGGAGCGTTGTCGAAAATAAAGCTCACGAACGTATGTGCAACGGGGCCTTCGCTCCAGTACGACACGAAAAAATCAAGTCCCGTCAGGTGTGATAGTTGCACCTCACGCTCTTCGTAGCGAACCGTAAAGTCATTCCGGGTGCGGTAGTCGAAATCGCGGACCCCGGTGATGCGCACGCGATCGCCGTCGATCGTTGCGCGCGGCATGACCGCGACTTCCGGCCGCCACGGCCGATGGTGCGATGGCATGATCGAAATCCACCACGCAACCACGCCAACAAACAATACGATGAAAACCGTCAATGCCCGCCGCCGTCGCGACAGCCAAAGGAGCCAAATCGAGACGAGGGCAAAACAAACCGCCAAGGCAAGCCGCGCCTCGGCCCATGGGAGGTTCGAAAAGTAAATAGCCAGGGTGCCCCAGGCGACCAGCAAAACCTGGCACAAAATCCATATTGCCCTGGTCAACCAGCCGAAAAATCTGGACGGGACGCTGCGGCCTGCTTCACCCATTGTCCGAATAGTCGTGAGTTTCGGGTTGTCCTGGATCCGGCTCGGTCACCTGCAACCTCCCCGTCAAAGCTTGGGCCCACACACTTAGCTGTAATCGCCGGCGGAAAACGATTGCCCCAAAGGCCAACCTGGCGACGCCATTCTGTAACATAGGAGGCGCTCGTAGGGTTGAGGCAGACCGAAATTGAAGATCGGGGGACGGGCCCTGCCCGTCCCCCGAGTTTGTTTCGTCCGACAA
>DASSYU010000278.1:0-2121 GCA_035703125.1 Pseudolabrys sp.
TTTTGGACTGATGCAACACGTCATCATCGTCATCCACCTGATGCTCGTTCTCGCCCTGATCGGCGTGGTGCTCCTGCAGCGCTCGGAAGGCGGCGGCCTCGGGATCGGCTCGACCGGCGGCTTTATGACGAGCCGCGGCACCGCAAACGTGCTCACGCGCGCGACGGCGATCCTGGCGGGCCTGTTCTTCCTGACGAGTCTGATGCTTTCAATTCTTGCGGGCGTCGGCCACAAGCCGGGCTCGATCCTCGAGGGCGGCCAGAGCGCGCCGACGGCGCCGGGTACACTGCCGCCGCTTGGCGGAGGTGGCGGCTTGCTCAACCAGTTGCAAGGCGGCTCGACGCCGGCGACGCCGGCGGCCCCGTCCGGGCCGCAGGTGCCGCAGTCGAAGTGAAATCGCAACCAAGGGGCCGGAAAATCCGGCCCCTTCAACTTTTGGATCAGGAGTGTGAGCGAGAAAGGTTGGGGCAAGTTTGAGGAAAGCATGCAAATCCTGTCGCAAGTCTCTGCAAAGCTGATTAGTTATCCAGCTAAGCACAGATGCAGAGCGGGTTTGAGCAATTTGCGCTCGTCGAATCGATTCGCGGGGGTTAAAAGTTAGGTCCCATGGCGCGGTACATTTTCATCACCGGCGGCGTGGTCTCCTCACTTGGCAAGGGTCTCGCTTCTGCGGCGCTCGGCGCGCTATTGCAGGCGCGCGGCTACAAAGTTCGGCTGCGCAAGCTCGATCCCTACCTCAATGTCGATCCAGGGACGATGTCGCCCTACCAGCACGGCGAAGTCTTCGTGACCGACGACGGCGCCGAAACCGACCTCGACCTCGGCCACTACGAGCGCTTCACCGGCCGCCCGGCCACACGTCATGACAACATCACGACCGGCCGTATCTACCAGGACATTCTCGCACGCGAGCGGCGCGGTGATTACCTCGGCGCAACGATCCAGGTCATCCCGCACGTCACCAATGCCATCAAGGATTTCATCCGAGAAGGTAACGATGGTTTCGACTTCGTGCTCTGCGAAATCGGCGGCACGGTCGGCGACATCGAAGGCCTGCCGTATTTCGAGGCAATCCGCCAGCTCGGCAACGATCTGCCCCGCAATCACGCAATCTATATCCATCTCACTTTGATGCCGTTCATCCCGAGTGCGGGTGAACTCAAGACCAAGCCCACCCAGCACTCGGTCAAGGAATTGCGCTCGATCGGCATTCAGCCGGATATCTTGCTGTGCCGGACCGACCGGCCGATCCCGGAAAGCGAGCGGAGGAAGCTCGCGCTGTTTTGTAACGTTCGGGAAAGCGCAGTTATCGAGGCGCGTGACGTCGACAACATCTATGCGGTGCCGGAAGCCTATTCGGCCGAAGGGCTCGACGCCGAGGTGCTGGCCGCGTTCGGCATCGAGCCGCGACAGTCACCCGATCTCGAGCGCTGGCGCCTGATCAACGAGCGTGTCCGCAACCCCGAGGGCGACGTCACGATCGCCATTGTCGGCAAGTACACGGGAATGAAGGACGCCTATAAATCGCTGATCGAGGCGCTCTCCCATGGCGGAATTGCCAATAAGGTGAAGGTCAACCTCGACTGGATCGAGTCGGAGGTTTTCGAAAGCAAAGACGCGGCACCGCTTCTCGAGCACGTCAACGGCATTCTGGTGCCGGGCGGATTCGGCCAGCGCGGCGCGGAAGGAAAAATCCGGGCGGCGCAATTCGCCCGCGAGCGCCACGTGCCGTATTTCGGCATTTGCTTCGGAATGCAGATGGCGGTGATCGAGGCCGCGCGCAATCTGTGCAGCATCGAGGACGCCAACTCGACGGAATTCGGCGCGACACCCGAGCCTGTCGTCGGACTGATGACGGAATGGCTCAAGGGTAACGAGTTGCAGAAACGGAGCGCGAGCGGCGATCTCGGCGGCACCATGCGGCTCGGCGCCTACGATGCCGTGCTCACACGCGGCAGCCGCGTATCGCACATATATGGTACGACTGAAATTTCCGAACGCCATCGTCACCGTTACGAAGTCAACACGACGTACAAGGGGCGTCTCGAGCAGCGCGGCATGCGTTTCTCCGGAATGTCGCCCGACGGCATCCTGCCGGAGATCATCGAATACGAAGACCAT
>DASSYU010000373.1:0-5592 GCA_035703125.1 Pseudolabrys sp.
TTGGTGAAACCTTCCATCGCATGCTTGGTGGCGCAGTAGACCGTGCGGGTGGGCCCGCCGACATGGCCCATCTGCGACGACATATTGATGATCGAGCCCGGCCTCTTTGCCTCGATCAGCTTGTGCGCGACCGCCTGCGCCACGAAAAAAGCGGCGCGGACGTTGAGAGAAAATACAAAGTCGAAGTCTTCAACCTTGACGTCGACAAACGGCGCGGGCTTGTTGGTGCCGGCGTTGTTTATGAGGATGTCGAATGGCGACTGCGCGGCGATTGTTGCTTTCACGATCTCCACGTCGCGAACATCGAGTGTGAGCGGCTCGGCCTTCTGTCCGCGTGCACGAATGGTCTCAGCTGCTTCCTCGATCTCTTTTGATGTGCGTGCGGCGAGCGTCACATGTGCGCCGGCATCGGCGAGTGCGGAAGCCGCCGACAGCCCGATGCCGCGGCCGGCTCCCGTCACTAGCGCGCGCTTGCCGTCGAGACGGAAGGAGGGCGTCCTGGTCAGTTCGACGGTCATTCCGCCGCCTGTGCGTAAGGCACGTTGCGGCCACCATAACGGCGCACCCGCACGTTGGCCTGCTCGGCGTGAGCCAGGAAGCCCTCCAGCACGCAGAGCCGCGAGCAGACTTCGCCGATCTTGGCGCTGGCCTCGTCAGTCAGCACCTTCTGGTAGGTGCAGGTCTTGATGAATTTGCCGACCCACAGGCCGCCGGTGAAGCGCGCATTCTTCTTGGTCGGCAGCGTGTGATTGGTGCCGATCACCTTGTCGCCATAGGCGACATTGGTGCGCGGCCCGAGGAACAGCGAGCCGTAGTTCTTCATGCCGTTGAGAAAGACGTCGGGATCGCGCGTCATCACCTGGACGTGCTCGGACGCCACGCGGTCGGCCTCTGCAATCATCTCGGCTTCATCGTCGCAGACGATCACCTCGCCGTAGTCCTTCCAGGCCTGGCCGGCGAGGTCGGCGCTCGGCAGGATCTTCAGCAGCCGCTCGACCTCTTTCATCGTGTCGCGCGCAAGCCTTTCCGAATTGGTGATGAGGACGGCGGGCGAGGTTGGCCCGTGCTCGGCCTGGCCAAGCAGGTCGGTCGCACAGATTTCGCCATCAACCGTATCGTCCGCGATGATCAAAGTCTCTGTCGGCCCGGCAAGCAGGTCGATGCCGACCCGCCCGAACAGCTGGCGTTTAGCTTCCGCCACGTAAGCATTTCCGGGCCCGACGATCATGTCGACCGGCTTGATGGATTGCGTGCCGAGCGCCATGGCGGCAACCGCCTGCACGCCACCTAATACGTATATGTCGTCGGCGCCGCCAAAATGCATTGCGGCGACGATCGCCGGATGCGGCCCACCCTTGAACGGCGGCGCGCAGGCAATGATGCGTTTCACCCCCGCGACCTTGGCGGTGACGATCGACATGTGCGCGCTGGCCACCATCGGATAGCGGCCGCCCGGGACGTAGCAGCCGATCGAATTGACCGGGATGTGGCGATGGCCGAGCACGACGCCGGGCAAGGTTTCGACCTCGAGGTCGAGCATGGTGTCGCGCTGCTTTTGTGCAAAATTCCGGACCTGCGCCTGCGCGAACTTGATGTCCTCGATATCTCGCTTTGGCACTTGCGCGATGGCGCGCTCGACCTCGGAGGGAGAGAGGTGAAAATCTTTCGGCGACCACTTGTCGAATTTCTCCGACAACTCGCGGATCGCATCGTCCTTCCGCTCCTCGACCTGGGCGAGGATGGATTCCACGGTCTCGCGCACTTTCGCATCGGCGGCCTTGATCGCGCCTGCGTCCATTCCGCGCTTCAAATAGCGAGCCATGGGTCTATCCTCCGGTTACCGCGAGACGGGAGCGCCGACTGCGGCCTTCAATGTGTTGTTGTTTTGCGGCCGGCCAGCACGCAACGGATACCGCCGCGCGGGTCAGCCACATCGCCGGTATAGCGCGGGATAAGGTGGACGTGAACGTGCATGCGCGACTGACCACCCGCTGTTCCGACGTTGACACCGATATTGTAGCCATCGGGGCGATGGTCTTCAGCGATGATGGCCTGGGCTCGATCGAGAAGCGCAAGAACGGCTGCCTTTTCCTGCACCGTCATGTCGAAAAAATTTGCGACGTGACGGCGCGGAATGACCAGGACGTGGCCGGGTGCAAGGCTGTTGTTGTCGTAACGGGCGTAAGCAAGCTCGTCCTGCAGCAGAACCATTGACGGTTCACAAAACTCGCAGGACTTGTCGCCAGCCATAGCCACTACTTGATCGCCTGCGGATTGATCGGCGAGCCTGTGCCGCCGGTGATGATAAGCGGAGGACCGCAGAAGAAGAATTCGTAGACGCCGTCCTGCTCGCAGTCCTCCGCCAGCTCCTTGAGATAGAAAATCTCGCCCATGCAGAGACCCATTGCGGGGATCACGACCCAATGCCACGGCTGGTTGGCTTCCTTGGTCTCGTTCGGGCGCACCTCGACGCCCCAGGTGTCGGTGCAGATTGCGGCGATCTGCTTTTCCTGGCACCAGTAGCAGTTCTCGAACTTCACGCCCGGGGCGTCGCCGCCGGCATAGCCGCCCCAATCCTTCTCCTCGTGGCAGCGTTCCATTTGTCCCGTGCGGACAAGCACAAAGTCGCCGCGCCCGATGGCGACGTTCTGCTGCTTGGCACATTGATCGAGCTCTTCATTCGAAATGCTCTCGCCGTCCTGCATCCACTTCACGCCGCGGAAGCGCGCGATGTCGAGCAGCACGCCACGGCCGACCATCTTGTCTTTCGAATGCTCGATGCCGAGCACCGAGAGGCCGCGCGAGTCGATCAGCTTGGCGTCGTATCCGTTGTAGGCTTTGTCCTCATAGAAAATGTGACCCAAGGCGTCCCAGTGCGTCGCGCCCTGAACGCACAGCGTCAGTGTGTCGTCGGCGTAGCGGATCTTGTTCCAGTCCTGCTGACCGGCGATTGCATCGGTGCCGGTGGCCAGCATCTGATGGATCGGGTTGAAGCGCCCGCCGAACAATCCGGTCTGCGGACCGGTGCGGTCGAGCGGAATACCGAGCGCGAAGACCTTACCGGAACGGATCAGTCTCGCCGCCTTTACAATGTCCTCAGGCGTCACGTGATTGAGCGTGCCGATCTGGTCATCTTTGCCCCAACGACCCCAGTTCTTGAGCTTCTGTGTTGCCTCGGCGATAGCTTGTTTGCCCACCTTGATGTTCATAAAGCTGTTCCTTCCGGTCTTCTCGTTATTGCAGCGCGGGTCCGTCGAAAACGCCCGGTCCCGTTGCAATATTGCGCTGGCCGCCGGTGTTTCAGCAAGCGGGGAGCGGCGCTGCCGCTTTGACGAACACGCATTGCTTGCGCATGATCCGGCCACAAAAGTCGGCCATCCGGGGGAATATACATGAAGCGCAATCTGATCGCCGCCGTCGCAATGATGGCCGCACTGACGTTGCCTGCCCAGGCGAACAACATCGTCGATGAGTGGGCAGGCACCAAGGCGCCGGCTGCGCCCACGCTGAAGCCGGTGACCGTCGATCCCAAGACGACGGCGCTCCTGATGCTCGATTTCATGAATCAGAACTGCGGCAAGCGTCCCCGGTGCCTCGACACGATCCCGGCAATGAAAAAGCTGCTCGATGCCGCGCGCGCCGCCAAGGCGACCGTCGTGTACAGCCTGATCGCCAACACCACGGCGGCCGACGTGATCAAGGATGTGGCACCGGCGGCGGGCGAGGCATCGGTCCTCTCCGGTCCGGACAAGTTTCTAAAGACGGATCTCGAGAAGATCCTCAAGGACAAGGGGATTACCACCGTCATTGCCGTTGGCACCTCTTCCAATGGCGCCGTCCTTTATACGGCAAGCGGTGCTGCGCTCCGCGGCATGAATGTGATCATTCCGGTCGACGGCATATCGGCGGTCGATCCTTACGCCGAATACAGCACCGTCTTCACGTTCATGAACGCACCATCGGTGTCGGCCAAGACGACGCTGACGAAAAGCGACATGATTAAATTCTAAGACCCGGAGGTTTCAACAACCGGAGAAGAACGAATGCATGTAACACGCCGCTTTACCTTGACCTGTACCGCGATTGTTCTGGCGGGAACCGCTTTATCCGTAACGCGCGGTCTTGCCCACCATGGCTGGGATTGGGCTGAGGGCGAAAACTTTGAGCTGATCGGTGTCATCACCGCAGCCCAACTCGGCAATCCGCATGGTGTGCTCACCGTGTCGGTAAACAACGAAAAATGGACCGTTGAAGTCGGTCAGCCCTGGCGCAATGAGCGTGCCGGGTTGAAGGACGCGATGCTGGCGAAAGGCGTCGAAGCAACGTTTCAAGGCCATCGAGCTAAGGACAAAAACAAGCGGGTGATGAAGGCTGAGCGGATCATCATCAAGGGCAAAACTTATAATCTGTATCCGGATCGGGACTGAATCCGGATCCCTACATGCTATTCGATGCGCTCACGGCGCTGCAGGACTGGGCGCCAATTGCCGCCCTGCGGAATTCGCGGTGGACATATGCGTCGGTCAACGCGGCCCACATTGTCGGCATCGCATTGTTGTTCGGCGCGATCGTGCCGCTTGACCTGCGGCTGATGGGATGGCGTCGCACGGTGCCGATCGGGACGATGGCCCGTGTCTTGCTGCCGGTAGCGATTGCAGGACTGGCACTTGCACTGGCGGCCGGCCTGGCATTGTTTTCTGTGCGCGCCACCAAATATGCCGCGATTGGCTTGTTTCAGCTGAAGATGGCTCTGATTATCTGCGCGATCACCAATACGCTTCTCTTGCACCGCGCCGTGCAGTGGGAAACGCACGAAGCGGCCATTGACGTTACTCCGCCGCGGCGCTTACGCGTGGCGGGAGCGCTGTCGATTGCGCTGTGGGTGTCGGTGATCGCGTGCGGGCGGATGCTGGCGTTCGTGGACTAGCCGAAGCTCAAACTTTTCCCAGCGCCCTTAAAATCTTATCCGGCGTGAACGGCATATCGGCGAGCGGCTCCGCTCCGAGCGGGCGCAGCGCATCGTTGATCGCATTCATTACCGAGCCGGGCGCGCCAGCGGTACCTGCTTCGCCGGCGCCCTTGGCGCCGAGTTCGCTGTCGGCAGTCGGCGAAACGACGTGGCTGCACTCGATGTCCGGCATCTCCGCCGCCATCGGCACAAGGTAATCGGCCATATTTCCATTGAGCATCTGGCCGCGGTCGTCATAGAGGCAGTGCTCGAACAAGGCGCCGCCGATGCCCTGCACGACTCCGCCGCGGATCTGCTCGTCGACCAACTGCGGATTGATGATGGTGCCGCAATCCTCCACGCACCAATGCTTCAGCAACTTTACGAAACCGGTGTCGACGTCGACTTCAAGATAGCTTGCCTGAATGCCGTTCGTGAAAGCGAACGGCCAGGCGCGCGGCACATAGTGACGCGTTACCATCAGCTCGGCCTGGAATCCCGGCGGCAGCGTGTCCGGACGGAAATAGGCGACCCGCGCCAGCTCATCGAGCGGCAGGCGCTCGGTGCCTTTGTCTTTGTCCACGACGACGCCGTTGCGAATGTCGAGATCTTCCGGCTTTGCCTGCAACATGGCTGCCGCAACT
>DASSYU010000393.1:0-2333 GCA_035703125.1 Pseudolabrys sp.
TGTCTGCTGCACGACATTGCCATCGTGAGCTTCATTCGCTGCGACCATGGCTATTGGGGCGCGCAGATGATCGAGCCCTACGTCGATGAGGAGGTGGCCTGGGCCGTAAAAACCCACCAGGCGCTGCGCTTCTTTCCCGACGAGTCGGTCGGCTATGGCTATCCCGACCTCTACAAGGAGCTGTTTGGTCCCGACTACCGACCGGAGCCCTACATCGTCGAGGAGTACAAGCGCGCCCGGGCGCACAAGTGGTACATGACCTCGCGTCTGATTTGCGTAAACGACATCTATTCGTTCGACCCGAATGCCAAGGTCAATCTCGACGACTTCGTGGACATCATCGGGCGCAATTTCAAGCAGCCGAAGGAAGGCCTCGGCCTCGACAACAGCCCATCCGCACACATGTGGCGCACAATTCTGTGGCCAACCAGGTTCCTGTGAGGCTGCGCATCCATGAAAATCGTTGACGATTCCCCGCCCGTCCTGAGTGCGCTCGATCGCCCGAATTCATATATCGGCCGGTCGGTACCACGCCCGAATCTGCAGCGGCTGACACAGGGCCGGGGACAATATGTCAGCGACGTCGTGCTGCCGCGCATGACGCACGTCGCCTATGTGCGCTCGTCGCACGCTCATGCGCGCATCGTCAAGATCGCAACCGATGCCGCAAAGAAATCGCCCGGCGTCATTGCGGTTGTCACCGGCGCCGAGATTGCAAAGGTCATGACGCCTTGGGTGGGCGTACTAACCCACCTCAAGGGGCTGAAATCCGCGCCGCAATCGCCGATCGCCGTCGATCGCGCCTGCTGGCAGGGCGAAGCTGTCTGCGCCGTGGTCGCAAACACACGCGCCGAAGCGGAAGACGCCTGCGAGCTGGTCGAAGTGAAGTTCGAAGAACTTCCCCCTGTCACCGACCCGGAGGTCGCGCTCGACCTCAAAACCCCGGTGATCCACTCCTCGCTCGGTGATAATCTCTGCTTCGAGCGCAAGCTCGACGTCGGCGCGGTCGACAAAGCCTTCGCCGAATCCGACGTCGTGGTCGAGACTACTTTCCGTTTCGGCCGCCACACCGGCGTGACCAATGAGCCGCGCGCGATCGTCGCCGACTGGAACGAAGGCGAGCAGCGGATGACCGTCTATCAGGGCACGCAGGCTCCGCACATGATGCAGAACCTGTTCGCCAAGCATCTCGGCATCGCCGAGCATCAGGTGCGCGTTCTCACGAAGGATGTGGGCGGTTCGTTCGGCATCAAAGTACACACTTATGCCGACGAAATGGCGACGGTGGCCCTTTCGAAGCTGCTCAAGCGCCCGGTGAAATTCGTCGCCGACCGTATCGAGAGCTTCGTCACCGACATCCATGCACGCGATCACCGCATCAAGGCCAAGATCGGCGTCAGCAAGGACGGCACCATCAATGCTTTCGAGATCGACGACCTGACCGGAATTGGCCCCTACTCCGTCTACCCGCGCACCAGCGGCATCGAGGCCAACCAGATCGTGAACCTGGTCGGCGGACCGTACAAGTGCCCGAACTATCGCGCACGGGCCCGCGTCGTGTTCCAGAACAAGAACGTGATGTGCCAGTACCGCGCGGTCGGCCATCCGATTGCCGTTGCGGTTACGGAAGGCCTGGTCGAACTCGCTGCCGCCAAGATCGGCATGGACCCGCTCGAGCTGCGCCGGCGCAACCTCATTCCCGACGATGCCTATCCGACACAATCGGCTGCCGGCCTGAAATTCGAGCTGCTGTCGCACCATGAAGCGCTCGCGCATCTCGATTCGATGATGAACTATGCCGGCCTGCGCGCGGAGCAGAAGAAGCTGCGGGAAAAGGGCGTCTATCGCGGCATCGGTTTTGCAAGCTTCATCGAGGTGACGAATCCGTCGGCCGCCTTTTACGGCGTCGGTGGCGCGCGTATTACCTCAATGGATGGAGCGACAGTCAAGCTGGATGCGCAGGGCGCGATCATTGTGCACACGGGTGTCACCGAGCAGGGCCAGGGTGCCGAAGCCGTTGTCGCGCAATGCGTGGCCTCCTCATTCGGCGTGCCGATTGAAAAAGTGCGCGTCGTCACCGGCGACACCGACAACACGCCATATGGCGGCGGCACCTGGGCCTCACGCGCAGCGGGCATCGGCGGCGAGGCAGCCTGGCAGGCCGGCAAGGCGCTGCGGGCCAATGTCGTTGCAGTTGCGGCAGCCATGTTGCAGGCAAAGCCGGAAGATCTCGACATTCGCAACGGCGTCGTCGTGGACAAAGACAAAGGCACCGAGCGCCTGCCGCTCGATGAGCTGGCGCGGGTCGCCTATTTCCGTCCGGACACGCTGCC
>DASSYU010000573.1:0-3838 GCA_035703125.1 Pseudolabrys sp.
CGAGAGGCCGAGGATCGCGGCAGCCCGGTTCACGCGCTCGTCGATCTCGCTTTTCGGCGCGCCGCGCAGCTTCATGGAGAACGCCATGTTGTCGGCAACGGTCATGTGCGGATAGAGCGCGTAATTCTGGAACACCATCGCAACGTCGCGCTCTTTCGGGGGCAGCCGATTGACCACGCGATCGCCGATGCGGATTTCACCCCCGGTGATATTTTCGAGGCCTGCAATCATCCTTAGTAAGGTCGACTTGCCGCAGCCGGACGGGCCGACAAGGACGACGAATTCGCCGTCGCGTATCGAAATATCGACGCCATGAATAACGGCTGTCGCGCCGAAGGCCTTTCGCACGTCGCGAATCGCGACCGAAGCCATCCATTCCTCCCGGGCGGGCGGGTGCCGCCCCAAACATATTCTTCTTTATTTTCAGTACCGTGTGCCCGGAGGCCCCCTGGACATCCGTTCGGATGAAATCATCTCGCTTTCACCCTCCGAAATGCAAGCCCGACGTATGGCTTGGTGAGCGCTACGGGGGGCAGAGAATCCCCTCTATAGCGCCATGCCGCCATCGACCAGGTGCGGCTGACCGGTGATGTAGCTCGACTCATCCGAAGCAAGGAAAACAGCAAGCGCAGCGACTTCCTCGGCCGTACCGAGGCGTGCCATCGGCTGGCGCGCGATGAAATTCTTGCGCACCTGATCAAGCGGTGTCCCTGTTTGCTTTGCGACGGCCTGCACGCGTTCCTCGAATGAAGGCGACACGATCGTGCCGGGGCAGATGGCGTTGCAGCGAACGCCCCTGGTTATGAAATCCGCGGCGACGGCTTTGGTCAGCCCGATCACCGCCGCCTTCGTCGCACCATACGCGTAACGGTTGGGCAAGCCTTTGATGGAAGACACGCCCGACGACATGTTGATGATCGAGCCGCCGCCGCCTTTCAGCATCGCGGGCAAGAAGGCCTTGATGGTGCGGTGCATGGATTTGACGTTGAGGTCGAAAGAAAAATCCCAGTCCTGCTCCGAACACTCCAGCACCGTGCCCTGGTGCACATAGCCGGCAACGTTGGCGAGCACGTTGAGCGCGCCGAATTCCTTGTCGATCGAAGCGGCAAAGGCATCGACCGCGTCGCTCGACAGCACGTCGAGCTTGACGGTCTTCGCGGCATTCAGGCCGCCAAGCTTGTCAGTCGCGACGTCGGTCGCGATGACTTTTGCGCCTTCCGCGATGAAGGCCTCGGCGATCGCGCGGCCGATACCCTGGCCGGCGGCGGTGACCAGCGCCAGCTTTCCTTTCAGTCTGTCGCTCACGAAATCAAAGCCCCTCAATGGTTGTCGCGTGCGACGCCGTTCTGGGCGACGCGCTGATACTTCACGGCAGGCTTCAGCACCATGCCATCCGCCAGCTGGTCGACCATGGAGCGCTGAATTTCCTGCCATGGCGTCTGGCTTGCGGGATAACGGAAGCCGCCGCGCCTCTGTAGTGCCTTGCGCCGCCGAGCCAGTTCCGCTTTCGAGATCAATATATCGGCGGTTCCCTTGCGCAGATCGATGCGGACGCGGTCGCCGGTCTTCAGCAGAGCGAGGCCGCCGTTCGCGGCCGCTTCCGGCGATGCGTTGAGGATTGACGGTGAGCCGGACGTGCCAGACTGACGTCCATCGCCAATGCAGGGCAGGGAGGTGACGCCTTTTTTGATTAGCGCGGCCGGCGGCTGCATGTTGACGACTTCGGCCGCGCCCGGATAGCCGATCGGGCCGGCACCCCGGATGAACAACAGCGTCTGCTCGTCGATCTTCAACGACGGATCGTCGATGCGGTGATGATAGTCCTCCGGTCCCTCAAAGACCACGGCGCGGCCCTCGAATGCGTTTTTGTCCTTCGGATTCGACAGATAGCGCTTGCGAAATTCATCCGAGATCCCGCTGATCTTCATGATCGCGGAATCGAACAAGTTTCCCTTCAGCACCTTGAATCCGGCCTGCGTTTTCATTGGCGAGCGATAAGGCCTGATGACGTCGGCATTCGCGCTCTGGGCCAGCTTCACGTTCTCTCCGATAGTTTTGCCGTTGATCGTCAGGGCGTCGGCATGGATGCGTCTGGCCTTGAGCAATTCGTGCATGACCGCGGGCAGCCCGCCGGCGCGGTAATATTCCTCGCCGAGATATTCGCCTGACGGCTGCATGTTCACCAGGAGCGGCACGTCGTAACCGATCTTCTCCCAATCCTCGATCGAAAGCTTCACGCCGACGTGTCGTGCGATGGCATTGATATGGATGGGAGCGTTGGTCGATCCGCCGATTGCCGAATTTGCAACGATCGCATTCTCGAATGCCTTGCGTGTAAGAATGTCCGACGGCTTCAGATCCCGTTCGACAATCTCGACCGCCCGCAGGCCGGTTTCGTAAGCCATCTGCCCGCGTTCCTTGTATGGCGCGGGGATCGCGGCGCAACCGGGCAGCGACATGCCAAGCGCTTCCGCAAGCGCATTCATCGTCGATGCCGTGCCCATGGTATTGCAATGGCCGATCGAGGGAGCTGCGGAAGCAACGATCTTGACGAACTCTTCGGCGTCGATGCGGCCCGCCGCCATTTCTTCGCGGGCTTTCCAGACAATCGTGCCGGAGCCGGCGCGCTCGCCCTTCCACCAGCCATTCAGCATGGGACCGCCGGACAGGACTATGGCCGGGGTGTTGACTGTTGCGGCGGCCATCAGACAGGCGGGCGTAGTCTTGTCGCAACCGGTCATCAGCACGACGCCGTCGAGCGGGTAGCCGTAAAGGATTTCGACAAGCCCGAGATATGCGAGGTTGCGATCGAGCGCGGCCGTGGGGCGTTTGCCGGTCTCCTGGATCGGATGACAGGGAAACTCAAAGGCAAGCCCGCCCGCTGCCCGAACTCCCTCGCGCACGCGCTTGGCAAGCTCGAGGTGGTGGCGGTTGCAAGGGGACAGGTCCGAGCCGGTCTGCGCGATGCCGATGACCGGCTTGCCGGATCGCAACTCCGCCGAAGTAAGGCCGTAGTTGAAATAACGCTCGAGATAGAGCGCGGTCATGCCGGGATTGTCAGGGTTGTCGAACCAGAGCTGTGATCTAAGGCGCCGCTCGGATTTTCCGGAAGTCTTTGCCATCTGCTGCCAACCGTATTGCCGGGTTGGCCATAGATGATCGCAAAGATGCAGGAACCGCAAGAAGCGAGCAGCATAAACTCTCGCGCGGGCGCTATTTCGTCTCCAGCACGAAGACCCCGTTCCAGTCGGCGGGCGGTGGGTGAATACGCGGATGCGTTCGGAATAGATGTCGAAAAGGTCGCTCAGACCGAACCCATCTCCGAACTTGCGGCAGCGTTCAATCGCTTGCGTTGCGCCGGAAAAGTCCTGCCGGCGAAAGCGCGTGAGCATGTCGTTGACGTTCTCACGCAACTGGCCGAACCGATCGCTGTCTGCAACGTCCGAGCGGCCAAGAACGGTATAGACCGACTCCGGTTCGGTTTTGCCTTTGACGGTGATGCAGTCGAGCTCCAGCACCGCGAACTTGTCGCCGACTGCCGACGCCGTGCGCGATCCGACGATGATCGGCAGGCCATAATTCTTCGATTGTCCTTCCAGCCGGGATGCCAGGTTTACGGAATCGCCGAGGACGGAATAGTTGAACCGCAGATCCGAGCCCATGTTTCCCACGACGCAACGGCCGGTATTGATGCCGACGCCCACCTTGATCGGGATGAAGCGCTGGCCGCTTTCTTTTGCTTGCTGCTCACGCTGGCTGTTGAGCATATCGACGCGTCGCAGCATTTCGAGCGCTGCCTCGCAGGCGTTGATCTCATGGTCGGCGTCGTTCAGCGGCG
>DASSYU010000577.1:0-3686 GCA_035703125.1 Pseudolabrys sp.
TGGGAAAGTTTCGTTGGCGCCGGGCCGCTGCCGATGCGGCATGGGCTCACGCTTGGCGAGCTCGGCCTGTGGTTTGTCAGCATGCTCAAGCTCGACGTCGACTATCAGGTCATCGAGATGCAGGGCTGGCAGCCCGATGCCGCGCCCGGTTTCGGCTGGCCCCTGGGCGCTCGCACGTGGATCAATCCCAGCCCCAACGCACCGAGTTTGTGGATGGCGCGCGCCTATGCAGGCACGGTGATGCTCGAGGGCACAACGCTCTCGGAAGGGCGAGGCACGACACGGCCGCTCGAGCTGTTCGGCTCTCCGGATATCGATGCCCGAAAGATCGTCAAGGAAATGGAGTCCCTTGCCCCGCGGTGGCTCGCGGGTTGCCTTCTGCGCGAGTGCTGGTTCGAGCCGACGTTCAACAAACATATGGGCAAGCTTTGCCACGGCTTGCAGATCCACACGGAAGGTCCCGTATATGATCACCGGGCTTTCAGACCCTGGCGCGTCCAGGCGCTCGCCTTCAAGGCGATCCGCCGCCTTTATCCGGACTATCCGCTGTGGCGCGATTTTGCCTACGAATACGAAAAGGATCGGCTCGTCATCGACGTTATCAACGGCAGCTCCTTGTTGCGGGAATGGGTCGACGATACGTCGGCCAAACCACAGGATCTCGATGCATTGGCGATGAAGGACGAGAAAGCCTGGTCCAGCGAACGCCAGGCGTGTCTGCAGTACTAGCTACGGGACGCCGTAGGATTCGATCTCGCCGTCAATCCAGGTGGCCGCGACCGTCAGCCTGTCGGTCAGCGCGACGAGATCGGCGCGCGCGCCTGCAACGATCGCGCCGCGCTCATTCTCGATGCCGAGAAATTGCGCGGGCGTCAGTGACGCAGCACGAAGCGCGTCCTCCAGCGGCACCTTGGCAAGCCTGACCGCATTGCGCACCGCCGACGCCATGTCCAGGTGCGCGCCTGCAAGCGTGCCCTCCTCCGTGGTCAGCCGGCCATTCACCATCTTGATTGCGCGGCCGACCAGGTTGAAACGGTCAAGCGATGTTCCGACCGTCGGCATGGCGTCGGTAACAAGAGCGATCCGGTCGGCGCCTTTCGCGGCGAACGCCGCCCGCACAGAAACAGGATCGACATGGATGCCATCGACAATGAGACCCGCTGTCAGCCGGCGTTCCGCCAGCGCGGCGCCGACAATGCCCGGCGCGCGCGCGCTGAACGGTGGCATTGCATTGAACAAATGAGTGACGCCGGTTGCGCCTTCCGCAACGGCCTGCGTGACAACGGCAGCAGACGCCTCACTGTGCCCGATCGAAATCCGCACGCCCGCAGAGGCAAGTGTCATGACAAAACCAGCCGGAACGCATTCGGGCGCCAGCGTCACCAGTGAGCGGCCGGCCCCGGCAAGATCACATAGCTGCTCGAGATCGCCCGCACCCGGCTCTCCGATCCTGTCGGGACGGTGCACGCCCGGGCGCTGCGGGCTGATGAACGGGCCTTCCAGATGCAGACCAAGAACGCCGTTGCGGCCGGCAACCGAGCGCGCGGCCACAATAGCACTGCGCATTTGTTCGCGCGTGTCGGTGATCAAGGTCGGCAGGCAGCCGGTGGTGCCGTAGCGGCGGTGTGCCCGGGCAATTGCGCGCATGCCGTCGGCGGTCGGTTGATCATTGAGCAGGACGCCACCGCCGCCATTCACCTGCAAATCTATGAACCCGGCCGTCACAAACACGCCTGCCGGAACCCGCGATTGCAGCCAACCGGATGGAATCTCGCCCGGCGAAGCGAGGCCGGCGATGCGACCGGCCTGCACCATCACGGCGGTGCCGCGATGCCAGGCGCGGCCGTCAAAAACACGATCCGCAACGATGGCGCGCCCTTCGGCGTTTGGTGGCTTGTTCCAATTCTGGCTCATATTTGCCTGCAATTGACTGGATCAATCGTGCAGCAAATCCAATCTAGATTAACGGATACCGAATACACAGGGCATCGCAAGGCTCGGTCATAACCATGTCGCCCGTAGTATAAGAGGCAGAGCCTGCGGCAATGCGTCTATCGCGGCGCGCCCATTTGGCCGTTTCGCACCCGAGAGAGAAGCAGCATGGACCGGCTGGTCATTCGTGGCGGCAAACGCATTGAGGGCTCAGTTCAGGTCCGCGGCGCGAAGAACGCCGCCCTGCCGCAGATTGCGGCCGCGCTGCTGAGCTCCGAACGGCTGGAACTGGCGAACGTTCCCGACGTGATCGACGTCGATACCATGCTCGCCTTGATGCGGGAGTTCGGCGTGACCGCAACGCGCGGCTCCGGCCGGATGCTCGTTCTCGACGCCCGCGCGGCCCGCAACGCGGAGGCGCCCTACGACATGGTGCGCCGCATGCGGGCGAGCATTCTCGTGCTGGCGCCCCTGCTCGCCCGTTTCGGCTCGGCGCGCGTATCGATGCCGGGAGGCTGCGCCATCGGTGCGCGTCCGATCGATCTGCATTTGAAGTCGCTCGAGGCCCTCGGCGCCGAGGTCAACATCGAAGCCGGCTATATCCATGCGCGCGCCAATAGCGGCGGGCTGCGCGGTGGGCGCATCGTCCTGTCATCGCCGTCCGTCGGCGCCAGCGAGACCGCGATCATGGCGGCCAGCATCGCGAAGGGCGAAACGGAAATCCTCAACGCGGCGCGCGACCCCGAAGTGTACGACCTCGCCCTCTGCCTCACGGCGATGGGTGCGCGGATCGAGGGTGCGGGAACGCACCGGATTCTGGTGCAGGGCATGGATGCGCTTCGCCAGGCTCGCCATGAGCTCATCACCGACCGCATCGAAGCCGGGACCTACGCAATCGCCGCGGCAATCACCGGCGGTCATCTCGAGATCCTGGGGGCGCACCTCGAGCATCTCGGCTCGGTGGGTGCGGCGCTCGAGAGCGCCGGAGCGCAGATCTGGCCAACCGATCGCGGCTTGATGGTGGTGCGTTCCGGTCCTCTGCAGGCCATCGACATCACCACCGAGCCTTACCCAGGATTTCCCACCGATCTGCAGGCGCAGTTCATGGCGCTGATGACCATCGCATCGGGCGCGTCGGTCATCCGCGAGACCGTGTACGAAAGCCGTTTCATGCACGTGCCGGAGCTTGGACGGCTCGGTGCCAACATTTCGCTGCAAGGATCGACGGCGCTGGTGCGCGGCGTCGAAGGCCTGCGCGGCGCCGAAGTCATGGCGACCGACCTGCGCGCGTCGGTCTGCCTGGTGCTTGCCGCGCTGGTCGCCGAGGGCGAGACAACGGTTCATCGTATCTACCATCTCGATCGCGGCTACGAGTCACTCGACCGCAAGCTCATGCAATGCGGCGCCGATATCCGGCGGATCGCGGAATGATGGCAGCCGTCAAATCCACTCTGCTTTTCGTCGGTGTCGACGGTGGCGGCACTGGCTGCCGCGCACGGATCGAGAATGCCGAAGGAGCCTTGCTTGGGAACGGCATTGCCGGTCCGGCGGCGCTGCGCATCGGAGTGGATCGCGCCTTTGCCGAAGTTGAAAAAGCCTGTTGCGCCGCCGCGGAGGACGCCGGTCTGGGCACGAGCGCGCTCGCCTCCATGCATGCCGCAGTCGGGCTTGCCGGCGTCGGCCGCAAGGGCTTGCTTGAGCAGCTCGAACGGTACCCGCATCCTTTTCGATCGGTTACCTATATTCACGACGCG